>JBARUM010000141.1:0-3262 GCA_049645725.1 Maribacter sp. | reverse complement strand
TTACGGATTTAGATACCTTTTGACTTAAACCACTGGCATCATCACGCCCGATTCCGAAAATGTCGCTGGCATAACCAGAGTTCGAAGAGGCATCCCAAATGATGGTGGCATCCGACGCTAAATAATCTCTTTCAGAAGTTTGGTCTAAGGTAATCCCATATTTTACCGAAAGGTAAGATTCAATAAGGTTTTGTTCGGTGGAATTCAAAGTTTCATTGTAAACGATAATCTCGGTTATCTGGCCGTCAAAAGAATATACCCCAGTTGCCTCTGTTCCTCCAACCCAAGTTTCTAAATCTGTTGGCCAATTTCCTGTAGGAAAAGTTTCTGATGGTAAGGGTGAACCATTTTTCGTATGAAAGCCACTTGTATCATCGAGAACATAACCATGTATGTAATTTTTATCTATCTCCTGTGTGAAATTATCAAGAATATCACCATAAAAGATGCCACCCTTTTCAACCTGCATGTAGCCATTGGCATAACGCCATCTATTAAAACCGTCCTTTTGTCCAATTACATAGTGATCAGGACTCGATTGATCGATGTTACCTACATAGTACACTGAAACTTTATTGGTTAGATTAAGGCTTTCCAAACCAAAGTCTATATAATCAAAATCAGGATCCGCAACACCGATTGGGCTCCCCTGAAAGTCGATGCTAGGATTAAAATTGACATCATTGGCAAGGAATGCCGGACGATTATTTACATTGGATTGTATTCCATTTAAGGCATTTGGCGATTGATCTACCCAGTTGCTCACGCCCGAGGAATTGGTTACCCCTGTGTCTGCCTTTAGCCAAAGTTGAAAGCTTGAGCTTACACCTCCGGGAGATTGCGCCGAAAGCATAAAAGAGCTGAAAAAGATTAGAATTGCGTAGTAAAAGAGAGAATAATTAGTGTTTGGTCGGAATAGGTTTTTAGATATCATGCGCCCCGTTTGTATTTTAAAAGTATTTTCTTACAATTCAAACATCGTTTTTTCTGTCATAATAATCTTACAATATGTTGTAACGTATATCTATTTCGTTGTGAAAACATCGATAAACGTTGTTTAAAAATCGATGAATTGCATTTTCCAAATGATTCTGAGTTTGGCAGAAGTACTTACACCAAATATTCTAGCCGAGATTTAAAGTCCAATAAGTCTTAAACTATTTTATGTATCAGGTACGAGATAGGTGATGATGAAGACAAGGTTGCACCCTAGGTTCTTTTTTTAAGTTTTAAGCTATATATTTAATTTTTAACTCGTTTTGGTAGAATGATTTTTTGAGGAAACCATTATGTATAGCTTTACTATATAATTTAATAATCCGACTTAATTTTCAATTAAAAAGAATAAAAAATAATGAAAACCACACTTCACAAAGCGGAGACCCGAGGGCATGCAAATCATGGGTGGCTAGATTCTCATCACAGCTTCAGTTTTGCCAATTATCACAATCCGGAACGTATGAATTTTGGGGTACTCAGAGTACTTAACGACGACGTTGTTTCTGGTGGCAGAGGTTTTGGAACCCATCCCCACAGGGATATGGAAATTATTTCTATTCCATTGGAAGGGGACCTACAGCATATGGACGATATGGGGAACTCTACCACAATCAAAGAAGGAGATATCCAGGTCATGAGTGCCGGTACCGGTGTTTCGCATAGCGAATACAACAAAAATAAGGATGAAGCGGTGAAATTTCTTCAAATCTGGATCATACCTAACAAACAGAACGTAATGCCCAGGTATGACCAAATTTCCATTGCGGAAATCGAAACCCACAATGAGTTTTATCAAATCCTTTCACCAAATCCAGAAGATCAAGGGGTATGGATTCATCAGGATGCATGGTTTCATTCAGGTAATTTCGATGCTGGTGCAACCAGCTCTTATCAACTCAAGAAAAAGGGAAATGGCATATATATTTTTGTGCTGAAAGGTACAGTAACAGTTGAAGGGCAAAAGCTAGAAAGACGAGATGGTTACGGTATTTCAGATACCAATGGTTTCAAGTTTTCTTCTATTACGGAATCAAGAGTCCTAATAATGGAAATCCCTATGGCATGAAACGGTAAGCATAGTTACACTTAATTGTCTATTTTTCAAAAGCAAAACAGCTTAAAAAATACATGATTACTACAATAGGCCAGAAATTCGCTGATAGTTTTGTAAAGTATATGCCCAGCGCATATGTTTTTGCATTGATACTTACCCTATTTGCCCTTGTAGCGGCATTTTCTTTTACACCCTCCACTCCAATACAAATAATTTCAGGTTGGTTCAATGGCTTTTGGTCCTTGCTCGCATTTGGTATGCAGATAGCACTCATTATTATTACGGCATATAGTATTGCACAATCCACCCCGGTTGAAAAGGGAATTGATTTCATTGCTGGTTATATCCAAACTCCAAAGCAAGTTTATTTTAGTGTAGTTCTCATTGGAGGCCTTCTCTCCTTGATAAGTTTTGGGATGGTTGTTGTAGTCGCTATCTTGGGGAGAGCCCTTGCTTTAAGGGTTAAAGGTATAAAGTATCCTTATTTAATTGCCTGCGTTTACTTCTCAATGAACGGTTGGGTGTGCGGTGCATCAAGCTCTATATCATTATTATTGAACACCCCTGATAATTTTTTGATATCCGAAGGAGTTCTAACGGAAATTATTCCCACATCCCTAACACTAGGATCTCCCCTAAATGTGACGATGATTTCACTTATTCTATTACTGGGGCCGATTCTATTTTTATGGATAGCGCCCCGTAATACTGATGGAAAGGAATTAAAACAGCTGTTAGATGACGATGGACTTACTAAATCAAAATCGATATTGGAAGAGGCAAAAACCTATCAACTACCTTACCGCTCCGTATCTGATTTCCTTAACGACGCGGTTTGGCTTCAATTTATAATAGCACTTTTTGGAGGTGTTTATATCGTTTATCATTTTCTCACCAATGGTTTTGATTTAAATTTTAATATCATGATTTTCATTTTCATGATGTTGGGTTTATTCCTGCACAAAACACCACTTAGGTACAGTATTTCAATGAGGAGAGCAAGCCAAAATATCTCGGGGATACTTTTTCAGTTTCCATTTTATGCGGGGATTATGGGCATAATGCTTTCTACAGGACTCGGGTCTCTGATTGGCGAAAAGTTAAGTGCAATTGCCACGTTGGATTCGTACCCCTTTTTTGCCTATCTAGCTGGTGGGATGGTCAATTTTGCTATTCCCTCCGCTGGTGGTGAATTTGCCGTAATTGGAC
>JBARUM010000140.1:0-2188 GCA_049645725.1 Maribacter sp. | reverse complement strand
CACGCAACTAACCATACACCAACCGTTGGCAACAAGCTGAAAATCGTAACTAACCACAAACTATTTATTTCCTAAAGAATATTATTTCACTCTTTTTATATACTCACAGTAATATTTTTTCCAATTTTCTTTGGAGAATACAAAATAACTTTTATCTTTGCATCATAAGTTCTTTGAAAGAGTATTGAAAATTGTAGTAATTAATATCCAAACTACTAAAGTGTATTAAGTTACACAACCAATTATGGTTCTATTGGCGACGACACGTAGCGCTCTGAAAAGAGAACGACGTTGAAACTCGGTTTAGGCAAACGCCGAAAACACGAAGTCATTCAATAAGGAAAGCTGTAAAGATGCATTTAGGAAAACCCCTAAAACGCTTGAAGTCTAACCTGAAATGAATAAAACTGATAACTTGCTAAAAAGTCTTTATGACACATTTATTATAAGTAGCAAGGAATAATTTTGGGGTGATAATGTGAACAACGCATATTGGATTTAATTACAAGCGTATTGCAAATGTAGCAAGGCGATATTGCCTTTAATTAAATACATAAAAGATATGCGTAAAAAACACAATTATCAACACGTTGATGGTCTTATACTTGGTATAAGGACTATCCTTTCTGAGAACCGTTGTTCATTCTCAGACGAAGAAAAAGTTCATTTATCTAATGCAATTAGATATTTAGAAAACTCTAAAAAAGAAAGCGATAATAAGCCTATTGATTGGAGTTTAGTTTTCAAAGGAATTGATTTACTCAACCGAGTAATTACCAATTTTGATGATTTCCCGAACATTTTCTGACCTGACACCCCATAAATTTTTTCAAATACATAACATATGGATTTAGGATTAGCAATAAAATCAATTAGAAAACAAAAAGGTTTAAAACAAAACCAATTTGCGGAACTCTGCGATATTACTCAAGCTTATTTATCACAGATTGAGAATAACAATAAGGAACCGAACCTTTCGACTTTAAAAACAATTTCGAATAAATTAGAAACACCATTGCCTATTCTATTTTTCTTATCAATAGATAGTGATGATATTAGTCCAGAAAAAGAAGATGCTTTCAACATAATTGCACCTTCTGTAAAATCATTGATAAATCAATTTTTTACTACTCAATGATTAATACACCTAAACATCTAGCCTACACTTTAAAAGTAGATATCAAAGAGATAAATTCAATCCTCAATAACGTCGACAATTTCTACAGAGAGAAAATTGAAATTAAAAAAGATAAGTTTGGTAAACCAAAATTAGATGCAAAAGGAGAACCTAAAAAAAGGATAATAAATCCAAGCACAAAAAGATTAAAAATAATTCAGACTAGAATACACAGAAACATTCTGAATAAAATTGAAATGCCAAGTTATGCGTTTGGTGCGGTAAAAGGAAAAGACAACGTCGCAAACGCCAAACAACACCAAGGAAAAAGATATAAATTCACAACCGATTTAAAGGATTTTTTCCCATCTATAACGAACAAAGCTGTTTTCAAAATGTTTGTAAGTCAAGGGTTTTCAACAGAAGTTTCAAGCCTTCTTACAAAGTTAACAACCTATAAAGGCAGAATTCCACAAGGTGCACCAACTTCGTCAACTTTGGCTAATTTAGTTTTCATCAAAACTGGAGATATATTACAAGAATTTGCTAAAGAAAATAATGCAACTTTTACATCATTCGTTGATGATATGACTTTTTCCTCTGCAAAAGATTTTAAGAATAAAATTCCACAGATTTTAGAAATTATCACGAACGATTATAAAATTAGCCACAAGAAAACTAATTACTCTAGAAACCCAAATATTACAGGACTTCATCCAATGAATAATCATTTGAAATTACCTAATTCATTTGTAGCAAAATTGGAATCGACTGAAAATAAAACAGCGGAACAAATTGCTGGATTAAAAATGTATAAAGAAAAGGTTGACAGAGCTAATTACGGAAAAAAGCCAGTTGCCAACAATGTATATAAAACATAGCTATTATAGGCTTTACCAAAGGTTTTTGTGTATTTGTGAAGACCGCCAAATTTTTAAATTTGGCTTTTAGTAAAATAAAGATAAAAAGAAAAATTTAAAAATTCGGCTCGTGTATAATCCGAAACGATAGCGTCTTTTTACACGCTACGTTTCATATACGGAGACGTTGTAAAACATTTGAGAAAAACAT
>JBARUM010000139.1:0-1689 GCA_049645725.1 Maribacter sp. | reverse complement strand
TTGCCCATGTAGCAGGCGAAAAGGCGAAAATTGCAGCACCAATACAGATTCCGTCTTTGATCATCCCTACCATTGCTAGTAGTCTGGGAATACCGAAAGAGAATATTGAGATGGACCTTCCAAGAATGGGCGGTGGTTTTGGACGCAAGGCCTATGCCCACTTTGTAGTGGAAGCGGCCCTGATTTCACAAAAAGTCAATGCACCTATCAAGTTAGTATATAGCCGTGAAGACGATATGACCAATGGTATTTATCGCCCAACCTATCACGCAACCTATCGCGCGGCATTTGATGAAAACAAAAATTTAACGGCATTACATGTTAAAGCAGGCGGGGTGCCGGAGAGTCCATTGTTCGCCAATCGTTTTCCGGCAGGGGCCATTGATAATTATATGGCAGAAGAGTGGACCATTGATTCCAACATTACCATAGGTGCCTTTAGAGCTCCACGATCTAATTTTATGGCCGGTGCCGAACAAGCGTTCTTGGATGAAGTTGCTGAAACCATGGGCAAGGACGCCATCCAATTTCGCTTGGACCTGCTAAAACGCGCCAAGGAAAATCCTGTAGGCGAACGGAATGATTATGATGCTGATAGGTACGCTGGAGTCCTAGAATTGGTTCGTGAAAAATCGGCTTGGAAAGAAAATGATGCAACAAAACATCGAGGAGTATCGGCCTATTTTTGCCATAACTCCTATGCGGCGCATGTACTGGATTTAAAGATGGAGAACGGTAAACCCGTAGTTGAAAAAGTAGTTTGTGCCATTGATTGTGGAGTGGTGGTAAATCCTGATGCAGCAACAAACATGGCCGAGGGAGCCATTACCGATGGTATTGGTAACGCCTTTTATGGGGAATTGACCTTTCAGGATGGGGTGCCACAGAAAAACAATTTCCACCAATATCAAATGATTCGCATGAACGACGCGCCAAAGGAAATCGACGTACATTTTGTGCAGAATGAAATAGACCCCACAGG
Source organism: Maribacter sp. (assembly GCA_049645725.1). GTDB lineage: Bacteria > Bacteroidota > Bacteroidia > Flavobacteriales > Flavobacteriaceae > Maribacter. The sequence goes on along the minus strand of JBARUM010000139.1, from coordinate 707 downwards.
TATGGGAGAACCGCCCTTTCCACCTATTTTTGGGGCGGTGGCCAATGCACTTTACAAGGCCACGGGTCAAAGGCATTATCAGCAACCTTTTAACAAGAGTCGGGAAATTGTTGGATAGATTTTATAAAAAAATATGCTCTTTTATTATTTTGAATTACTCAAATTATATCTTTACTCCATCAGAAAGTAAGTCGATTTACTTTAAGTTCATTTAAAACACCGTCAACAAATCGGTCAACAGTTTGTTTTTAAAAGATGTAACTGATTGATATATAAATAATTATAGGGGTAGGTTGTAATCCTGCCACCCCGACCAAGAAAATCCAATCACTAAAGGGTTGGATTTTTTTGGGATCATTGCCTTTTTGTGTTTAAGGAACCCATTTGATATCACTAATATCACATAAAGTGTTTACGTTTGGGTTACTATTTGGTATTAAAAAATCGCTTGACCTCCCATTTTACAGGATAGTTATTCATTGAAAATTTATATTAACTTAAAAATTATAAACCCGACGGTTTTCGATTTGTAACGTTCAGAATAACAGTATTTTATATGTTTAATTCAGCAACCGCATACGCTACCGTATACGGTGAATACTAAAAAATAAACCGTTAACCATGAATGTAAATTATTCATTTTCAACGGTTTAATTGTAGCGAGAGGGGGGCACGATCCCCCGACCTCCGGGTTATGAATCCTGAGA
>JBARUM010000138.1:0-1779 GCA_049645725.1 Maribacter sp. | reverse complement strand
ATCTATGAACGTTATCTACATCGAAGAAAAGGCTTTTTATGCTCTATGGGATAGGGTGTTCAAGTATGCCCAATCCAAATTGGAAATCAACGCTGTCGATAAATGGATGGACAAAAAAGAAGCAAAGCGGTTATTGAGAATAAAATCGGATACCACCCTACAAAAATTGTGTGACGAAGGCAATAATAAGGTATTCACAGCCCGAAAAGAAACACATTCTTTACGACCGCGATTCGATCAACGATTATCTTGAGGCGCATGCCAGAGAACCTTTTGACGATAACTAATTTCTTCTCGTTGTAACCAAAGTAAGAACACCTAAGACCATACCCTCTCCAATGATATTTCAGCAAAGAATAAACCCTAAATATTGGGGTTTAACTACAGTTGAAATATCAACATGGCTCTTGTATTTAACCATTGGCATTTCGGACAGACCTTCCCCAAGCTCCTGCGGAAGTTCAAAAATCTTCCACTCCAAGACTTCCGGAGCGAACCGCTGCGCCGGTTCGTATTCGGGGTCTTTCCGTTCCATATTTTTGAATCACCTCATGGCCGCGCAAAAACCCAAGCGGCGGAAAAGCCGCTTGCCCTTTTTTCTCCCTACCCACAAAAAATTGAATATTTCCGTATTTCCTTCTATTTTTTCAACACCATATTAGACCAGATAAATCCTCCGATTGGTCTTAAATAATCTCATATGGTCTCATATGATATAATGAGTTAAATAATTGATTATAAGATAGTTAAATTCAAAATCTATAACTTATATTTATCCGTGAAACGGATAGCAAGCTGTATTCTAAGTAACTTAGAATTGTCTACTTCTGACGAAGTGTTTTGCTCTGAAAAGCAACGAAAATGGAACAACGAAAAAGAGGGAGAAAACGATTGGGAAAAAAGAAGCGATACCATAACATTATGCTGAGGTTCAACGATACGGAATATGATAAATTAAGGCTAATCTGCGAATCCTTAGATCTGAATATTTCGGAAAGGGGAACGATAAGCCCGTTGCTGAGAAGATTGGTCTTGCAACAAGAGGCCAAAGAAAAAGATAGGCTTCCAGATTCCTCCAACCTCGCCTACCATATCAACAAGATAGGAAACAACATCAACCAGATGGTCAAGATCGCGCACCACAAGAACCTAAGAAGTCCGAACAGTAGTTTACAAAGTGAAATACAAAAAACAAATGAATTGCTGCACGCGCTCATCGAAATTGCAATGGAATTATAAATGGGATGATAGGACAAATTATTTATGGCGAAACCTGTAAGGGGACATTGAACTATGTATTTGGAAAAGAAGGTATGCAAATACTCGGTTACGGCAACACATTTTCCCAAAGCATATCGCCGAAGTTCTTTGGGAGCGTACTCCATTTTCAGGGACAGCGTAATGCCACCAAGAACCGCTATGCCCACATTAGCCTGAACCTTCCCCATGGGGAACACCTTGACGACAAAACTTTCCTAAAAATATCCGAGGAGTACATGAACAATATGGGCTATGGAAAACAACCTTACGTAGTGGTCAGGCACAACGATACCAAGCACGAGCATGTCCATATCGTAACGACAAACGTAAAAGAAGACGGAAAGGTACTAGGAATCTTCAACAGCTACCGACGGAACATCGCTACCCATCAATATTTAGAAAGAAAGTATGACCTATCCCCATCGCCAAGTACCAAACAAGAAAGGCAACTGCCGATATACCGATTGCCAGATTTACAATTTGGAATGGATGCGGAAAAAGGAACGAAGTATTATCTAC
>JBARUM010000137.1:0-10836 GCA_049645725.1 Maribacter sp. | reverse complement strand
GACCTGTCCATAAAAGTTCAAAACCATGAACATGTTAATAGCGCGGATAACCCGAGCCTGTGCTGCTACTCCTGCTGGTGCTCCAGAAGCTGGATCCAATAGACGTGTAGCATTTAAGATCTCTTGGTTTCTATTATTCCATGCATTTAGAACATATAAGTGACCTCCATTCCATGTGTGATTGTGCAACAAACGCCATACACCGTTATCACCCCAGTCAGCACCTCTGGTCAGAACTGCAACATTTTCCGCAGATACCTCCATTAGTGCGTACTCATTGGCCTGATCTCCCATATTCTCTATGTTATCATAAAGGGCGGTCAAAGCACTTGATACATCGCTTACACCAGCAAAATCACCGTCTGCCGAAGCATTTGAAACTGAATCCGAAAACTGTGGATCTAAATCACTACATGATTGCCCGAAAATAAGGGCAGTCATTGCCCCTAGTGAAAGGAGCGTTTTTTTAATTGAAATTTCTTTTCTCATCATTTTATTTTTTTATTATTTAAAACCTTGCATTAACACCTAAAGAGAATGTTGTAGGCCTTGGAAATGCCGTTAAATCTATTCCTAAAGAAGGAACATTATTTAAACTTCTATCTACAGAAACTTCTGGATCTTGGCCACTGTAGCCAGTTAGAACGAACAGGTTTTGACCTGTAGCAAAAACTCGAAGTCCAGAGAATATACTGTTTTCTGATAATGGAACATTGTGGCCTATGGTAACATTTTGGAATCTTAAGAAAGATGCATTTTCTATGAATCTACTCGATACTTCTTGTATGTTGATTGGATTCTCTCTTCCAACAAAATCCAGAACATCTGTAGTTGCATTTCTACCTTGCGCTAAATTCGCTATAGTTAAATAGGCATTTCTATTGTTATTATATACGTATTGGCCGAATAAACCATTAAAGAAAAGACTCATATCCCAATTTTTATATCGGAAGTTCTGTGTAAACCCAAGTGTAACATCGGGCAATGCGCCTTTACCTATAAACTGCTGGCCACCTTCGGCAAAAATATTCACTCCTTCTGTTTCACCAATATTATTTGGATCTGCAACAGGTGTTAAACCTTGCCAATCCTGCACGAAAAAGCTATACAGAGGTTGACCTCCTACTAATTTTTGAGCAAAAGCACCGGTTAAACCTGGGCCGTTAATAGCACCAGTATCAATTTCACCATCAAAGTTTTGAACTATGTTCTCGTTATAACCAACATTTAAGTTTAAATCCCATCCAAAATCTTCTCCTTCAACAATAATAGCGTTAAGGTTTAGTTCAACCCCTGAGTTTTTAATCTCACCATCAACATTGGTGAATATAAAAGGATTTACAGCAGGCTGTGCACTCTGTATCTGTAATAGGAAATCCTTGGTAAGTTTATTGTAGTACTCGAAAGAACCACTTATTCTATTATCCAGGATTCCAAAATCGATACCTATGTTAATTTGCTCCGTTTCTTCCCATTTCAAATCTGGATTACTAAAGGCAACTGGTTGTAATGAACCAGGGTTAAAAATACCATCATTTGCTCCGTTATCATTTCCTGTGTTAAACCTAGATCTATCACTAAATTGATTTGATCCTAGCCCTTCTTGGTTACCTACTACACCATAAGCTGCTCTTAACTTAAACGTATCAAAAAATTCTGGGAACCAATCTTCTTCAGACAATGTCCAAGCGGCACCTAAAGCTCCAAATGTTCCATACTTATTATTATCACCAAAACGAGAAGAACCATCTATTCTTACAGTACCGGAAAAATTGTATTTGCCAGCAATTGAGTAGTTCCCTCTAAGGAAAAATGATTGTAATTCATTTATTTCCTGTGAGCTGTTTGCGGTAAAATTCTGGGCAGATGCCAAGTTATTTGCCATCTGGAACAGATTGGATGTATTAAAGTTGGCAGACTCTATAAATAAGGTCTCGGTAACAAATTCCTGAAAAGAATGCCCTAAAGTTAAATCCAGAACATTTTCGCCGATGGCTTTATTGTAATTAAAATAGGATTCCCAAGTCGTGTTGATCAAATCATTCTCATTGTGTTGACCTCTACCACGCCCCAAGGTCTGGGCAGAATTGAAAAATAAATTCTGAACAGAATAGGAAGATGAGGTGGACTTATCTACACCAATGGAAGTTTTAAAGCTTAAATTATCTGTAAAGCTATAGGTAGCACCTATACTTATAAGAGCTCTAAAGTTACTTGATGCGGCTCTCGTAAGGTTTAACAAAGCAACTGGATTTCTTCTTTCCGCAGAAGGTTGAAAAAACCCTCCTTCAAAACCATCTCCCGATCCACGAAACTCTTGATCCGGTGCAAAACCCCAAGTTGCAGACAATAAATCACCCCTTGCATTAGGGTTATCTGTAATTGGTGGTCTTTGATTTTCAATATTGGAAATCGTCGACTGCATATCCAGTCTTAATTTATTATCAAAAAAACGTTGTGATGCGTTGATTCTTGCTGTTAAACGATCAAATTGACTATCTTCTACTTCACCTTCTTGATCCTGGTAAGCTAAAGAAACCCTATAATTACCAGTTTCGTTTCCACCACCATAGGAAAGATTATGAATTTGTGTAAAGGAAGTATTGTAAATTTGTGATTGAGCATCAACAGAAGATCCAGCTGTGACAAAACTACCGCCAGACAATGTGTTTTGTGCGTCTAAAAATTGCTCAGTAGATAATAAATCAAGTTGATTGGGTACATATCCCACAGAAAAAGTAGAAGAATATTCTAAAGTGCTTTTTCCACTTCTACCACTCTTAGTTGTAATGAGCACAACACCATTAGCACCTCTAGATCCATAAATTGCCGTTGCTGAGGCATCCTTAAGAATGTCAATACTTTCAATATCATTAGGATTTAAGAAACTAAGTGGATCAATAGGGGCGGCCTGGCCAAGATCCGTATTTCCACCACCTGCAGATGCTGAGGTGTTTGCTCCACTTAGTGGAATACCGTCCACTACATACAAGGGATTATTGTTCGCTCTTACGGAAGCAGTACCACGAATTCTAACGTTAACTGCCGCACCAGGCTCACCGGTCGTGGCAGAAATCTGAACACCCGCTGTCTTACCTTGTATTAATTGTTGCGGATTTACAATTACACCTTTATTAAATTCTTCGGCCTTAACACTTTCAACGGCCCCTGTTGTAGTTCTTCTATTTTGAGTACCGTAACCAACAACAACAACTTCATCCAACTGACTAGTATCTTCTTGTAAAGTTGCATTAATTGTTGCTTGCCCATTAACCGGTATTTCTACCGTTTTGTAACCAATATAACTAATAACCAATGTGGCGTCACTCCCTACCTCCAGGGTGTAATTTCCATCAAAATCTGTTTGTGCGCCATTTGTTGTTCCTTTTTCAATGACACTGGCTCCAGGTAAAGGGCCAGCGGAGTCGGAAACAGTTCCGGTCACTTGCTGTGCCTGTGCTATGCCGAAGGACAAAAATGTCCCTAAAACAATCAGGCTCTTGAGTAGCGTAATCTTCATAAATTGTTAATTTTAAGTTGAGTTAATTAAATTTCAAGATTTAAAAATATGTAAAAATGTTGTTAAAATAGTATCCTAATACTCTTGGTCAACAACGAAACCGTTTTCGTGTTAATAACTTTCTGAATTTAGGAGTTTAATAATTGAATATCTAATAAATTATTCGATTCGCAATTTTATTATTGATAAAATAAGAATTTACAATTTTTGACAAATATAAGTATTTTATTTTTCCTTAATAGAATTTACTCTTCGCTCGTGCTCGGGAAGTGGAAAAAAATCGTTTTATAAATCCCTTGTTTTGATAATTTAATACTTAAATTACCTAATTATTTTTGGCTTCCTTGTTAACCTAAACCCATTCTTTTGAAAAGAAAGATAACTTTAAAGCATATTGCCAGAGAATTGGAGGTGTCTATTTCTACAGTTTCCAAAGCTTTGAAAAACAGTCATGAGATAAGTAAGGATACCAAGGAGAAGATACAGGCCTTTGCTAAACTATATAACTATAAGCCTAACAATATCGCCATTAGTTTAAAGAATAAAAGGACTAAAAACATAGGTGTTATTATCCCGGATATTGTCCATCATTTTTTCACAACAGTTTTTAGAGGAATAGAAAAATATGCTAATAAAAGGGGGTATAACGTTATAGTGTGCGTTTCGGATGAGTCCTTTGACAAGGAGGTCATAAATATGGAAATGCTTGCCAACGGTAGTATAGATGGTTTTATTATGTCGTTGTCAGCCGAAACTCAGGCTAAGAATGATTTTAATCATTTAAAGGAAGTTACGGATCAAGGAATACCGCTAGTGCTTTTTGATAGGGTCACAGATGAGATATCTTGTGATAAAGTAATCCTTAACGATAAGGAAATTGCTTATGAAGCAGTTGAAACGTTAATAAAATCTGGAAGAAGGAAGATTGCTTTGGTTACAACGGAGAGCTATTTTAATGTTAGTATTAGTAGATCTAAGGGTTATGAGGAGGCACTTTCGGATTATGGCATAAGCATTAATAAGGATTTAATTATGATTTTGCCTTATGATTCTTTTAATGAAGAACAGATTGACGCGTTTTTTAGCGGTAATGATATTGACGCGGTGCTCTGTGTAAATGAGATATTTGCAATCCATTGTATGGGCATAGTCCAAAAGCAGGGCTTTAGGATTCCCGAGGACATTGCTTTTATTGGTTTTACAGATGGGATTTTATCAAAATATTCCAAACCAAGGCTTACCACGATTGCACAGCATGGAGACAAAATGGGCGAATTGGCGGCCCAGATGCTCATAGAAAGGGTGGAAAACGAAAATGAGGAAATAGAAGAAGTTTTTTTGACCGAAATCATAGAGGCCACTCTTATCAAAAGGGAGTCAACAAGCAACTAAATCAGGAATTATATATGCAAAAGGTTGGATTTATTTTCGATTTGGATGGTGTTATAGTAGATACCGCCAAATATCATTATTTAGCATGGAGGAAATTAGCCAATGAATTGGGCTTTGAGTTTACAGAGGAACAAAATGAACTTTTTAAAGGGGTAAGCCGAAAAAGATGTCTGGAAATTTTACTGGATATAGGTCAAATTAAAGCAAACAAAGAACAGTTTGACAAATGGATGGTGGAAAAAAATCTGGATTATCTAGAGTACATTGAAAAGATGGATGCTTCGGAGATATTGCCAGATGTTCCTAAGGTACTTAAATACTTGAAGAATAAAAAAATTCCTATTGCTCTTGGTTCCGCTAGTAAGAACGCTAGACCTATCTTGGAAAAAGTTGGGTTGTTACCCTATTTTGATAGTATTGTAGATGGTAATAGTGTAACTAAAGCTAAACCAGACCCAGAGGTATTTTTGATAGCGGCTAAGAATTTAGGATTGAAACCTAACCAATGCGTGGTCTTTGAAGATGCAGTAGCCGGTATACAAGCAGCTAATAATGCTGATATGATAAGCATTGGAATAGGGGATGAAAATATCCTTTCTGAGGCGATTTATAATTTTAGGGATTTTACTCAAATTGACAGTAAATTCCTGAATAAGCTTTTGAAATAAGGCTCTAAGCACTAATTTTATAGGCATATTTGTGAGTAATATAGAATTTGAAAACGGATATGTTCAACAGATTGAAAACAAATGAATCAAGATTATATAAAAGCCGATAACTGGTCTATAATAGAAGAAGGTTTTGACCATGAACAAGTTAAATCTTCTGAAAGTATTTTTAGCCTAGGAAACGGTGCCATGGGGCAACGAGCAAATTTTGAGGAAACCTATACGGGAGAGACTTTCCAAGGTAGTTATATCGCAGGGGTCTACTATCCTGATAAAACTAGAGTAGGTTGGTGGAAAAATGGCTACCCAGAGTATTTTGCAAAGGTATTGAACGCCCCTAATTGGATTGGTATAAAAGTAGCTATAGACGCCGTTGAATTGGATTTGGCAACCTGCAAAGAAATCTCTAATTATCGTAGGGAACTAAACATGAAAGAAGGTTGGTATAAACGGAGTTTCATGGCCACCTTGTCCAATGATGTCAGTGTCGACGTTAGTATTGTTCGTTTTCTAAGTTTAGACTTTGATGAAGTGGGTGCCATATCCTATACTATCAAACCAATTAAAACTAATGCCCAAATTACCTTTGAACCTTATCTGGACAGTGGTATTAAAAATGAGGATAGCAATTGGGACGATAAGTTTTGGAACACGACCAATGTAGCTGCTGAAGATAACCGCGCATATATTGAGGCACATACGATGAAGACCAATTTTGAAACCTGCACTTTTATGCATGCTTCGGTGAGTTATAAGGGGCAATCCGTAGACGGTAGAACGGGAAACAAAGCGGATAATTTCGTTTCCCTTTGCTTCGAACAAAAGGTTAGCGCCGGTGAGAAAATTACGCTGACGAAATACGGTGGTTATACGGTATCCAGGAACTATCTCTCCAATGAATTGGTTCCTGCTGCTAATAAGGTACTGGATAAAGTATCAGGTTTAGGTTTTGAAAAATTATTGAAAAAACAGAAAGACGCCTGGAGCAATATTTGGGAGATGAGTGATATTACCATTGATGGCGACGTTAAGGCACAGCAAGGTATTCGTTTTAATATCTTTCAATTGAACCAAACTTATTTGGGAACGGATTCTAGATTAAATATTGGTCCAAAAGGGTTTACGGGAGAGAAATATGGTGGAAGTACCTACTGGGATACAGAAGCCTATTGCCTTCCTTTCTATATGGCTACCAAAGATGATAAAGTGGCCAGAAAACTTTTGAAATACAGATACAACCATTTGGATAAGGCCATTGAGAATGCAAAAAAGCTCGGTTTTTCGAACGGAGCCGCATTGTATCCAATGGTAACCATGAACGGGGAGGAATGTCATAATGAGTGGGAAATAACCTTTGAAGAAATACATAGGAATGGAGCTATAGCTTTTGCTATATACAATTATTATAGATATACCGGGGACTATAGTTATGTACCAGAAATGGGTCTAGAGGTGCTTATAGGGATTTCTAGATTTTGGCATCAAAGAGTTAACTTTTCGGAGGAAAAGGATAAATATGTAATGTTGGGAGTTACAGGACCCAATGAATATGAAAACAATGTCAACAACAATTGGTACACGAATTATTTCGCAAAATGGTGTATCAGTTACACATTGGAACAGTTAACTAAGGTCAAGGATGGATATCCAGATGATTATGCCCGTGTAATTGGTAAAACCAAGTTAACGGACGGCGAGTGTGATAAATGGCGAAAAGTAGCTAAAAACTTATACTTCCCCTATACAAAGAAGCATGGAGTATTTTTACAGCAAGATGGGTTTTTGGATAAAGAACTGGTCAAGGTTAGGGATTTACCTAAAACGGATAGGCCCATTAATCAAAAATGGAGCTGGGATAGGATTTTAAGATCACCTTACATAAAACAGGCAGATGTTTTGCAAGGTTTCTATCTTTTTGAAGCTGATTTTTCATTAGAAGACTTAGAGAAACACTTTGATTTCTACGAGCCTTTTACCGTTCATGAATCATCCTTGTCTCCTTGTGTTCATAGTATACAAGCCGCAAAACTTGGTAGAATGGAACAGGCTTATACCTTTTATTTGAGAACGTCCAGACTAGATTTGGACGATTATAATAAGGAGGTGGAAGAAGGATTACATATAACTTCCATGGCCGGAACATGGATGAGTATAGTAGAGGGTTTTGGCGGAATGCGCGTATTAAACGATAAGTTATCCTTCACGCCACAGATTCCGGATCAGTGGAATGCCTATTCTTTTAAAGTCAATTTTAGAAATAGAATCATCAAGGTACAGGTAGGAAAAGATACTACGAACTTTGAATTAACAGGTAATACCGAGATGTCAATAAGAGTCAATGGCAAAAAAGTCGAATTACTTCCGGGAAAGGTCATTCAAATATAGGTTTGTTAAACCATGCAAAAGGGAATTGTAGTTTTAATTGTTCTAACCTTTACTACTATATCTTCCTGTGTTAAAAATCACCAGAAACCAGATAACAAAAATATGAGTATAAAAAAAAAGGCCGTAGTATATCAAGTATTTACCAGGCTTTTTGGTAACACGAACACGACCAACAAACCTTGGGGTACGATTGAGGAAAATGGAGTTGGTAAATTCGTTGATTTTACTAATAAGGCCTTGGGAGAAATTAAGGATTTAGGGGTGACACATATATGGTACACTGGAGTGCCACACCATGCAGTAATTAATGATTACACAGCGTATGGAATTTCTAATGATGACCCGGACGTGGTAAAAGGAAGAGCTGGTTCACCATATGCAGTAAAGGATTACTACAATGTAAATCCAGACATGGCCATTGATCCTTCCAAACGACTAGAAGAGTTTGGGGATTTAATCAAAAGGACCCACAAACAGGGAATGAAGGTCATTATAGATATTGTGCCAAATCACGTTGCGCGCAGGTACGAAGGGCTCACGAACCCAAATCGAACTACAGATTTTGGTGCTGATGATGATTCCACTCTGGAGTACCAAAAAAACAATAATTTTTACTATATACCCGGAGAAGAGTTTAAGGTTCCTGAGTGGAGGGATGGATATTTGCCGTTGGGCGGAAATAAAAATACGTTAGCTGATTCTGAATTCCATGAAAAACCTGCCAAATGGACCGGTAATGGTTCTCGTTCACCGCAACCTGATATTAACGATTGGTATGAAACCGTCAAAATAAATTATGGGGTTCGTCCAGATGGTACAATGGATTTTGACCATTTACCTGAGGAATTTGCGACCAAAGATTTCAAAGCTCATTTTAAATTTTGGGCAACCAAAGAGGTGCCCAGTTCTTGGATTAAGTTCAGGGATATTGCCCTTTACTGGTTGAAATTTGGTGTTGATGGATTTCGATATGATATGGCGGAAATGGTTCCCGTTGAGTTTTGGAGTTATATGAACTCTCATATCAAAATGAAAAACCCTGATGCATTTTTGATGGCAGAGGTTTACAATCCAGATTTATACAGAGAATATATCCATAAAGGAAAAATGGATTACCTATATGATAAGGTAGAATTGTACGATAGTATAAAACATATCATGAAGGGTTATGGTTGGACGGATCACATACCTGTCGTTCAAAATGGACTTAAGGATATAGAGCATAATATGTTACATTTTCTTGAAAATCACGATGAGCAACGTATTGCCAGTCCTGATTTTGTAGGAAATGCCCAATTGGGAAAACCGGCAATGGTTGTTTCCGCAACCATAAGTACTTCGCCTACCATGATTTATTTTGGACAAGAGGTTGGTGAGCCTGGTGCCGAAAATGCCGGATTTGGTAGTCCCACTAGAACATCGATTTTTGATTATATTGGAGTACCTCATTTTCAAAGATGGGTCAACAATAAAAAGTTTGATGGAGGTCAGCTAAGCGATGATGAAGCAGAACTACGAGATTTTTATAAGCGGTTATTGAACTTCACGATAAAAAGTGAGGCCTTGATGGGGGAGTATGTAGAAATACATTTTTATAATAAGGAGCATACCGCTAATTATAACCATAGAGTACTTTCCTATGTCCGTTGGAACGAAAATCAAAAATTGATTATCACGTCTAATTTTGATGCGGATGAAAATTTCATTTTTGACTTAAAACTTCCACCAGAGCTAATAAAAGAATGGAGTTTAATGGATGGAACGTATAGCTTATCAGAACAACTATACGGAGCTAAAACAAAATTGATCGTTTCGCAAGGTATTGGTCATATAGAAATAACACTTAATCCCTTGGAATCCTATATTTTTGAATTGAAAAATAAGTAATCATGTTTAGAGTAATTTCAATTTTAGTTTTACTGCTAACCCTTTTAAGCTGTGATATGAAAAAACCTTTGGTGATAGGACACAGGGGCGCCATGGGGCACGAAACCGAGAATACATTGGCTTCTGTCCAAAAAGCCATTGATTTGGGAGTGGATATGATAGAAATTGATGTTTTTATGATAGAAAGCGGAGAAATTGTAGTTTTCCATGACGAAACGGTTGACAGACTCGCAAATTCTGGAGGTAAGATTGAAGAATACAATATTGTTGACTTAAAACAATTAATTCTCGATGGAGGGCATAAGATACCAATGCTTCAGGAAGTTTTAGACCTCATTGATAACAAGGTGGCCCTGAATATTGAATTAAAGGGGGCGAATACTTCCGATCGAGTAAGTTTTATAATGGATTATTATATTAAAGAAAAAGGATGGTCTCCTGAGAATTTTGTTGTTTCTAGCTTTAACTGGGAAGAATTAAGGGAAATGCGAAAAATCAATAAAGATGTGCCTATTGCCGTACTTACGGAAGAGGATCCCTTAAATGCCATTCCCATAGCTAAAGAGTTGAATGCCAAAGCTATTAATCCATATTTTAAAAAGCTGACGACAGAAAACAGCCTTGCAATTAAAGAAGAGGGCTTTAAGATATATACTTGGACCGTGAATGAGCCAGAGGATATTATCTCCATGAAAAGGTTAGGTGTTGATGGTATCATAACCAATTTTCCAGAAAGGGTAAAATAATGTACGACGTATTGGTAATAGGAGGTGGTGCAGCAGGTTTTTATGCTGCCATTCATATTGCAGAAGCCAATCCAACAATCAAAATTGCTATTATAGAACGTGGGAAGGAAGTCCTTATCAAGGTAAAGGTTTCCGGCGGAGGACGTTGTAATGTTACCCATGCAGAATTTGACCCCAAAGAACTGGCAAAAAATTATCCACGAGGTGAGAAAGAGCTTTTGGGGCCTTTTCATAGCTA
>JBARUM010000136.1:0-9444 GCA_049645725.1 Maribacter sp. | reverse complement strand
GTCAAAATCCGCCCGTAAAGTTGTGGTTTATAGTGCAGTCCGGGAAGAATCTGCATATCTAAGTTGACACTGGCGTTGATATCTCTTTGCACTGTATTATCGGCACGTTCCAATACCTCAAATATTGGACTGGTACGGGCAAAATATCCTGGTGAATCTGCTGGTATATAAGGTATAAGCTCGCCATTTGCATCAAAGGGCGACTGCAAAGGGCTTGCCGTTATGGCCTGCATTAATACACCTCTGGATCCACCCTCTCTAGTTGAATTATTGGTCGGTAAACGAAACGAACATATTCGTGCCTATTTTTAGCCAATCGTTGATATTGGCATCGGTATTGGCACGGAGCGACAGCCTTGAAAAGTCGGTATTCTGAATAACCCCCTGTTGATTTAAATACCCAGCGGAAACGACCCCTCTGAAATTTTCGTTACCTCCTCTAAACGTAAGGTTATGGTCTTGGAAAAGTCCATTTCGCAAGAGTATATCCAACCAATCCGTTCCTGTATTTTGAGGGTTGTTCAATGCATCCTGATAAATCTGTGGTACTGGATTGTTTTGACCACTTCTTTCGTTTAATTCTTCCACCCTTTCTACGTTATATTGGGCGTATTGTTGGGCATTTAATACATCTGGTCGCCACCCATTGGGAACCGATTGGAAACCACTGGAAACATTATAAGTAAGTTCACTACGAGCCTCCTTTGCCTTAATAGTCTGTATCAAGACAACTCCGTTGGTACCCCTTGCTCCGTATATGGAGGTAGAAGCGGCATCTTTTAGGACCGTAATTTTTTCGATATCGTTGGGATTAAGGCTTTGAGGTATTTCATTGCCTACCGGAAAACCGTCAATGACCACCAGAGGCTGAATTCCGGCATTTATAGAACTAATACCTCTAACGCGAATATTAAGACCCCCACCTGGAGCTCCATTATTCTCGCTTACCGTAACCCCTGATACCCTACCTTGTAGCAATTACCCCGCATTGGAATTAGGCTGATCTTGTACCCCGGCCATATCTACCTCCGCTACTGCGGATGTTACTTTCTTCTTACTTTGCGTACCATAACCCACCACGACAACTTCATCAAGTCCGGCGGCACTTTGCTCCAATGAAACATTGATAGTACTTTGACCGTTGACGGCTATATCTTTTGTACCGAAACCTATGTAAGAGATTACCAAAATAGCATCGCCGTTGGCAACTTGTATTGAAAAATTCCCATCAAAATCGGCAGTCACCCCATTGGTAGTGCCTTTTTCAACAATATTGGCTCCAGGCAAAGGGTTTCCATCTTTATCGGTAACAAGGCCTTGGACAGATTGCTGAATGATTTCTTCTTTAACAACCTTCGATTTTTTGCTTAATACAATCCCTTTGTTATCTACGAATTGATAGACAAAGTTAGTTTGTGAGGCACATTTTTCGAGTAAGCTACCTACAGTTATTACCCCTTTTTTTATATCGATTGATGAACTTTCCTCAAAAAGATCAGATCGGTAGATAAAGTTGTAATCAGTCTGCTTCTTGACAGTATTTAGAATTTCCTCTATGGAAAGTTTCGCATCTTCTGCGAATATGATTTTTTCATTTTGGGAAAATCCTTTTTCTACGGTCAACCCGAAGGTCAGAATCGAAAAGAAAAAGATGAAAATTTTCATGGTGAGTAGCATTAGTTCCTTTACACATGAAAAAGAACCCCAGTTTGTTTTGGTTTTCATAAATTTGAATGTTAGTTAATTTTTTAATTAATGCTCATGGGGATGGAGATTTAAATTTTCCAGATCTAGACTCCGTCCTCTTTTTTTACTTTCACTTCATAGTTATCGTTTTTTCGTTTATTTCATAATTGACTTCATTGGTCCTTTGTATAATTGTTAATATTTCATGTATTTGCAGGTTTTTCCTAAAAACACCATTGAACTTTAAGTTTTTTGTTACATCGTTTTTATAAATAACATCTATATCGTACCAGCGTGATAGTGCCGTCATAATATCACTCAATGGCCTATTTTTAAAACTGAAAAAGCCATTTTTCCAAGATATTTCATCGTAAACGTTTACATCGGAAATAGCCATTTCTTTAGACCTGACATCTAATTTACATTGGTTACCCGGAGTTAAGTTTTTGAAATCATTTTCGTTTTGAACCAAAACCTTGCCTTCTACAAGTGTTGTGCAAATTTGATTATCACCTTTATAGGCTTTTATATTAAACTCGGTACCTAGCACCTCCACTTCTTGTCCTTCTGTAAGAATTACGAAATGATTACCATTGTTTTCGGCACTGGGAGATACCTCAAAATAAGCTTCACCATACACCAATTCTACCTCTCTGGCCTTGTTGGGAGTAAAAGCAACAGGATATTTTAATTGTGTCTCAGAATTGAGCCATATTTTAGTACCGTCGGCAAGAACTACGTAAAATTGGCCTCCTCTTGGAATGGTAAGAACATTAATTTTGATGGCCTTTCGGGTTAAATTCTGTTCTCCGTTGTAGACTAATTGCTCTCCGTTGCTGGAAGCTTCATTCGTTTCGTAGCTTTCTCCTTTTTCTAGAACAATTTTCGAACCATCTTCCAAAGTCAAAGTAGCTTTGTCGGTGCCAACTTCAATCTGATTTTCATGAACAATCTTTGTATCTTTAATAACCGGTCCGTTACTATTTTCGGTATTAACGAACCATAATAGTGTGGCAGTTGTTAGAAGAACTACGATTGCCGCTGCATATTTATAAAAGGAATATAGCTGTTCTTTTTTATTTATTTTTGATGAAACCTCAATCCAGCCTTTCTCTACATCCACAAAATCGAGGCCTTTCAAGTAGTTGTCCTGTACCTTTCTAAAGTAGTCTCTATGCTTTTCGGATTCCCTATACCAAGCATCGAAAATTTTATCTTCCTCTTTGGTTAAAGTATTATTGAGTTTTTTTAGTACAAGCTTAAAATCCATAAAGAGTTATGATTGTCTATATTAATAGGACTATCAAATTCTTAAAATGGGTGACAAAAAAATAACAAAAATTTAACTTTTTATACTCAAAACAATTGAATTAATAATAAAAGCGTATTTTTTTTACATTATTGAAAGTATGACCGCTAAGGAAACGGCTAGGTCTGCTAACTTTACTTTAGCCCTTTTTAATTGGGTCTTAACGGTATTTAAGGATACGTTAAGTTCATCTGCTATTTCTTTGTATCGATAATTATCTATAAAACGCAACTTAACGATAACGCGCATTTTGGCCGGTAAGTCTTCGATAATGTCCAAAGCTCCTTGATAGCGGATTTTCTTTTCTTCTTCAACAACCCAATCTGGAGTATAATTTATTGCAAAAGTGGTTTGATCCTCTAGAATTTTTGAAGTATCGGTGACCTTAATGGCTTTTAAACGGTCAAGGCATCTGTTGCGCACCATGGCATACAGGTACGGTTTCAAGTTTGTTCTAAGGTCTATTTTGTTGGATTCTTCCCAGAGAAATAGAAAAATTTCCTGGACAACATCTTGGCTGGAATCATCGTCAAAAAGGTATCCTCTGGCATAGACAACCATTTCGTAATACAGACCCTTGAATAGTTTGCTAAAGACCAAATGATTCTTGTTTTGTATTTCCCGTAAGATGACGTTTGAATCCAATGTTTTTTTGATTGAAACTTTGAGTTAAGAAATTTTTAGGTTTTCGTTGATCTTAAACAATTATAATGAACATTACATTTAATAGCATCCTGCACTGTGCTGTGGATTATACACCTAAGTAAACATCGGAATCAAATCCGTTCTAACTTAATAGGGTAACTCTTATTGGCGTTCCATTGACAGACATAGATGTTCTCGTCATCATCGATACAGACATCGTGACAATGGTTGAAAATAGGTTCTTGCTGCAGCATTCTTTGCAATTGACCCTTCTTATATTCCGGGGATGTTCCACCAGGGTTTGAAACGACCTTGTTGTTTGCATCTAAAATGGTTACAAAACCTGAATTGGGATTGGTGCGGGTAGGGTGCGTATCCATATTTCCTTCCTCAAAATCGACTTCCGAAGACCAACATACACCAGCAAATAAGTTCTGCCCATGAATCACCGGACGGCATACGAACGCACCGGGTAGGGAAATTTGCTCGATATATTTCCCGTCCAGGGTAAACCGTTTGAAGGAGTTACTGGCACGAGAAGTCACCAATAAAGTCGGATTGTTTTTATCCCTATCGTCGATACAGACCCCATGCGCAGTTTGAAACTGGTCATTGGCCGTACCACGACCATTACCGATCTTTCGAATGAATTCGCCGTCTTTGGTAAACTGCAACACGTATTGCGAACCATAGCCGTCAGCGATGTAAATATCTCCATTGGGCGCGATTGCGGTTTCGGTGGGTTTGAACGCATCTTCTTTTTCGTATGCACCATATTCCGAAGGATGGCCTAGCAGGAGTAATTCCCTACCGTCTAAAGTTGTCTTTATCATTGCCCCATCCGTGTCGCAGATAAAAAGAAAATCTTGCTTCCCATCATTCCATAGGGAAAGCCCGTGGCCGCCTTTGTACCGAATACCCCAATTATCCAATAACTTCCCAGACTTGTCATAAATCAAAATGTTATTATGGATATCATCCCCCACCATAATTAATCTTCCTTGGGAGTCCATGACCATTTCATGGCAATTTTTTACCGGTGTTTTGCTAGGGTCAAGATTTCCCCAAGCTTTATGAACCTTATACTTAAACTCACCATGACCGATGACCTCATCAGATAGTCTAGGTTTTGAGCTATTGATATTGAAATGGGGCATCATAAAAATACCCGCGCTGGCTTTTGCTGTAGTGCCCAAAAATGCTCTTCGGTCTGTTTTTTGTTTGTTCATATCTTAAAGAATTGGTTAGTGTTATTTTATGAAACAGTTTTGGTCACTGGTTTACCGAACAAATCTAGAATCGGTTTTCCATGTCCATCGGGAGTTGTGTAAAAAGGTCTTCCTTCTATGGTATATTGCGTTTCTGGATGCATGCCCAGAGCGTGATAAATAGATTGATGTACCTCATCAATAACGACAGGGTTTTCGATGGAGGAGCATGGGCGCTCGTCCGCAGTCTTTCCATAGACCAATCCTTTTTCAATACCGCCGCCCCACATGAGAATAGAACTACCATCGGTAAAATGACGGTGCATTCCGTAGAACTTTTCATCTTCGATTATATCTGGTTGGTTCACCTGGTCTTTTACTGTTTCGCCTGGCCGGCCTTCCATAATCGCATCGCGGCTGAATTCACTGGCCAAGATGATCAAGGTTCTATCGAGGTGGCCGCTTTCATCTAAATCCTTGATCAATTGGGCTACGGGTCGATCGATGAGTTCTTTCATTTGCTTGGCCCGTGTATGTCCGTTTTCATGCGTATCCCAACCTAAAAAGGGTTCGTATTCAGTGGAAACGCTAATAAACCGCCCTCCGTTCATGGCAAGTCTTTTCGCCAGCAAACAGCCCAGTCCGAACCGACCTGTATTATAAGTATCATACACTTCTTTAGGCTCTTCGGACAGATCAAAAACCTTGGCCTCCGGGGAATTCAACAAGCGATATGACTGTTCCATGGAGCGCATCAAAGACTCCCGTTGGTAGTCACTCCCTTCTTCCATGACCTTGCTCTTGTTGGCCAAATCTTTGTACAATTTGTAACGAGCCTCGAAACGTTTGAGGGACATCCCCTGTGGGGGACGCACACTTTCCAATCCTCCGGAAGGATCGGGAATCAGAAAAGGTCCAAACTCTGTTCCTAAAAAACCAGCGGAATGAAAGGCTTTCAACTCTTCCGCTTCACCTACAGTAAAACGTTGCCCCATACTGATAAAAGGGGGAATAACCGGATTCGACGGCCCCAGCTCTTTTGCAATCCAAGCGCCTATGTGCGGTGCCTGAACCGATTGCGGTGGTTCATAACACGTATGCAAATGGTATTGATGGCGCGTATGGAGGATATGACCCAAATCGGCAGATTTATAGGAACGGATGATAGCTCCCTTGTCCATGACACTTCCTATGGATTCTAGTCCTTCTGAAAAATAAAGTCCATCAACCGCAGTGGGTATTTTGGGAAACGTACTAAGTACCCGTTTACTTTCCACCCCTTTTTCATAGGGCACATACGCCTTGGGGTCAAAGGTCTCTGTGTGTGCCATACCGCCTGCCATCCAAAGTAAAATGACCGTATCGGCCGTGGAAGGAATTATTGGTGCCGGACTTGAGCAAGAGCTCAAAAAACTGGTCAATGGAATGGTCGTTGCCGAAGCCGCCAGACTTGCTGCGGTCATTTTTTTAATAAAGTCCCTTCGGGTGTTTTGATTTTCCATATCTCTAAATTATTGCAATGCTTTAGTTGATAAATTGAAACTCGGGCAAAATCATAGTGGACCAAAAAACATCTTGTACTCCTTCTTTTGTTGGTTGGTCTCCCAAAACGCTCAATAGAACCTCCTCTTCCGAAACGGAGGGTTTTCTGCCCAATGATTTTTGATATAAATTTTCCACTATTTGTTTGCTGTTGTAATTGTACCGATCTAGCCACAGACCTGCCCCTTCGAACAAGACGCCATTAAAAAATTCGCCGTTCGTCAGCTCCAAGGCCTGTAATAAAGTTGCCTGTTCATCTCTTGATGTTGTCACGTTTTCCCGGCTTGGTCTACCTAACGCCTTCATAAAAGGGTGTTGCTTTACCAAACTTGCTCTGGCAAAAGCGCCGTTCTGGTCTTTAAAAGTGAAATCGATTAATCGGCCCCAATTGGCGGTTCCATAATTACGGACCTTGTCCCATGAGGTATCGTCATAATCGATTGCGGTCCAATTATCCTCTGGCGTATCGGCACTACTTTTCCAACTATCGTCGGAATCGACTTGTACCACGTTTTTTGAATTATGTTCTACTCTCATGGAAAATAATACTCCTGCAGGATTTGCAATACTTCCTTCGTTAATACCTTCAATTGAAATACTGTTTTTTCCAGATTTCAAGAATTTCGCGATATCGACTTTAGCTACAGCTTTCCAATCTGATCCTTCGGTAATTTTCTTGCCATTAATGTAAAGCACATACGAATGATCTACCGAAACCAAAGCTATTGCACTTTGTATCGGTTTATTCGAGAGTGTGAAGGTCTTCCTGAAAAAACGTTTCCCCGGTTCGGGAAGCACAATGCGATCGAACTTCAGTTCAGGATGCCAAATTCTCTTGGCGGAAAGTTGTTCCTCGCTGGGGCTATATTCAACGGCATGATACATCGGAGCGATAATTTGGCTTACGGCATCGGAAAACTGTTCGGCACTTAGACGTTTTACGACGGGGCCTTGAAATACATAATCCGTTTTTAATTCTTCCTGTTTGGAATAGGTTGCAGCGGGCAATTGATAGGTCTTTGAGGTCATGATACGCTTGACCAGATGTTTAAGGTCATGACCCGATTCGATAAAATCCGAGGCCAGCCAATCGAGTAGTTCGGCATTCCATGGGGTATTGTCCATTTCATCTACCGGTTCTATGATCCCCCTGCCCATAAAACGGTGCCAAAACCGATTGGTAATCGTGCGGTACAATCTTCCGTTTTCACGTTTTACCATCAATTTTGACAAGTTGTACAACCGTTCTTGAACGGTTTCACCCTCGATACTACCCAGTTCGGGGTATAGGAAATTCACCGTGGCCATTTTGCCCAAAGGTTTGTCACAGCGATTCAGTTCCAATACGGAATCCGCAAAAATGGAGGCAAATCCATAGGATTGTTCCAAGGTGAGGTTGCTGACAAAACTATTGTGACACGAGGCACATTTGACATTTGCTCCCATCAAAGATTGCCCGATATTTTGAGCGGCCTGCATCTCGGTACGTTGGCTTGAATTGACGACACCCCTCCATTGAATTCCATTTATAAAACCTTCCGAGCTCTCGTCGGGGTTCATCAGTTCGGCGACCATTTGATCGTACGGCTTGTTTTCGAGCAAAGCGTTGTACAGCCAATCGGTAATCTGTTTTCGACCTCCCGTGATAAATCCGGGGCCGCTATAATCGTTTCGCAGCAAGTCGTTCCAAAAGCTTAACCAATGTTGGGTATAATTATGGGTGTCCGATAATAAGGTGTCAATGAGTTTTTCCCTTTTGTCAGGGTTACTATCTTTTTGAAAGGATTCGATGGCCTCTGGTTCGGGCAATAGTCCCACGATATCCAAATAGGCGCGTCTGATAAAAATGCGGTCCTCAACAACTTCTGACCAGTCGATATCATTTTTCTCGAAATAGGCCCCAATTAGTTTATCTACAGGATGTTTTTCTTCAGATTCCGGCAACTTAGGTTTTTCAAGTGCCAATTCCGCCTCGGGAAATACCTTTAAGGCTTGGTCAGACCAATGTGCTCCATTTTGGATCCATAATTTAATGAGTTCAATTTCACTTTTCTTCAGTACTTTGCCTTTTTTGGGCATAACACCTTCGGCATCGGGTGAAAGGGTAATCCTATGGAATAATTCACTTTCCTTAGGTTTGCCCGGAACGATCACAACTCCGGATTCCCCACCTTTGAACACGCCCGCTTTTGTTTCCAAGACCAATTCGCCCTTTGACTTGTTCTCGCCATGACATTGGTAACAATTATGGGCGAAAATCGCCCGGACTTCCAAATTCAACCGATCCTGTTGTGTCTCCGAAAGGGAATCGGTTTTCTTCAATTCCGTCAGCAAGGCCAAGCCTTTGGCATCATCATACCCCTCCTCTTGGTTCCCGGGCAAAACGCTGGTCAGATAATCTTCCCCGTGGGTCAACGAGGCTCCAAGATGCCCCGCGACTGCCAACACAGCCACCGTCACCATGAGTCCCGCCCTATACGCTCGAAAATCCGGAAACTTTCCCTTGAGCGTTTGCCGGAGCAAAAGGGTTGTAAGGAGGGCAAGAACCGCCGTAGCGATTCCGGTATATTGATGATTGTCCACGAGTTCTCCCGTGTAATCCTCTTGGGTTCGTAACAGCCAACCAAAGAGTGCGGAAAGTATCGCGAAAAGCGTTCCTAAGTACAGTACCATGTAAGCTCCCTCACTGAGTCCTTTGCGTTTTCCGCCAATGGTCAACACTTCCATGAAGAGGGCAACAACCAATAACCCTACAGGAAAATGTACCAGTAAAGGGTGTAAACGCCCTAAAAGTTGTAGTATCCAATCCAAATTGTCCATTAAATCTAAAGTGTTTTATAATTTAAAAATACACGCAGTACCATAAGCTCTAAGTTAATAAATTTCAAGGCCATTCGCATGGCTGCCCATCAATCTAATAGTTGGTTCATGGCAACACCGTTGCACGAAACGAATAATTTCCCGATCCTACTTCGAGAACAGTTTCCTTTTCGTTAGATTCCAAAACCGTAATCGAAGGGTTCTCAGCGATGCTTTTGTTCCCTTCCTTAATAT
>JBARUM010000135.1:0-3827 GCA_049645725.1 Maribacter sp. | reverse complement strand
GCTGTCATTTCTTCTATCAATTTTCGTGTAGCGTATTTGAACCTCATATTGCTCAAGACGATCCATAACGCGTTTTATATTCGGGTGTTGGGAAGACAGTGCTTGGTCCAAAAGATTATCATTGGTGATATCCTTTTCACACGCTACAAAAAATATAATAATGAGAAATAGAGGTAACTTGTTTTTTTTCATTTATTAGTAAATATCCATTTTGGACTGACCGGCAAAAGCCTCTTGCCATTAGTTTTAGTTTGTTACGTTTTATATCTTTTTTGATTAAGGATTGTAAACTTCTCCGCGGTGCGGTTTTAGGTTATCTCTTACTTTTATCATATTGCCTTCTTCTACAACCATATAGGCTATACTGTAAAGCTCATTAACTTCCTGATGCCCTGTAATATTTAATGCGATATTTTCTGTTGCAATGTATTCTTTAAGATGTTTTTCATGATGTTCCGAAATTTTAAATGCCGTAGGCCCTCTAAAATCCCAAATCAATTTTATTTTTCTACTCAAATCTTTATATTTTATGCAAAATTAAGACTTAGCAACGGAAATTCCGCCTTCGCCGCAAGACTTAAAGTCCTTTATGTGTTTCAATTACTGTTTTTAATAAGCTCCTGGCCATGAAAACCTCGAGGTCTTCACCATAAATCCTTGAAATTGGAATTCAGTTTTCAAAAGCCATTTTTTTGAATAATCATCGCTTGACCTAAAAATAGATTTTTTAAATGTTATGGTCTCTATATGTGTCATACGTTGCATGGAACTCATGAGGGGGATTTTGCTTTGTAATTGTCTTTCAACATCATATTTCTATTTCCTAGTTTTTAGGACAAATTCTTTTTAGCGCCCTCCAAACCAACTACATTATACAATCTTGTAACCTCTGAATCTCTATTACCATTGCTTTGTATGCCCTGGATTATTCATTTATAATTAAAGGTCTTAATCGGTAGCTTTACCATAATTTCCCCCAGTGTATTTTAAATAATGTTCCTAAAAATTAACCTTCTAAAGTAATTATTTCTTGAATCCTCGGCTAAAATTGTGTTAAGGAAATCATTTAGCGTTTGCACGGGATTCTGTAATTGCTATTTTTGCGGGATGTTTTCTTTGAAATTAAACACATTACGAAAGTTTACAGGGTCAAGCTTTGTTATTATAGTATCTAGCTTGTTATTGTTTTCCTGTGATTCTTTTTTCAAAAAAAAAGAAGAAAAAGAGGCTATTGCTAGAGTGGGGGATTTCTATCTTTACACCGAAGATATAAGACCATTTATGACAGATGGTATGTCTAAGGCCGATAGCTCATCTTTCGTAACCAACTACATTAATAATTGGGCCTCCAAGCAGTTATTGTTGTCCAAGGCAAAAATTAATCTTCCTGAGGAAAAATTAGAAGAATTCAATACCTTGGTAAGTGATTACCGTACAGACTTATATACTAGGGCTTATAAGGAAGCCTTGGTTTTACAAGGGTCGGATTCTTTAATCTTAGATAAGCAATTGCAGGAATTCTATGAACAGGAAAAAGAAAATTTTAAACTCAAGGAAAGAATCGTACAGCTTCGTTTTATAGAACTCCCAAAAACCTTTTTGGATAAAGATGAAGTTATAAAAAGGCTTAAAAGTTTCAAAGAAAACGATGTAGCCTATTTGGACTCTATTGGAGTGCAGTTTAAAAAGCTTCATTTTAACGATTCCCTCTGGGTTAAGTCATCTATCATATTTGAAGAAATTCCGCCAATAACCCTTGAGAACGAGAATAGGTACTTAAAAAAATCACAATTTTTTGAATTGGAGGATTCAATCGCGGTATATTTGGTAAAAATAGAGGATGTGAAGGATTTGAATGAAATTGCACCCCTCTCATTTGTTACGCCTACCATAAAACAAGTTTTATTAAGTCGCAGAAAAATTGACTACCTGCGTAAACTAGAAACTGAAATAATAGATGAAGCAATTAAGGACAAAGAATTTGAAGTTTTCGAAAAGAACTAGGGGAGTAATTTTTGCAACTATTTGGACGATAGGTTTATTCGTGGGTTTTGCCCAAGATTCTATTCCAAGTATTCCTGACAACCAAGTGGAGCCTATGGAGAATATTGCCGAGGCGACACCGATGAAAAAAGATACAACGAATGCCTTTGACAGAATTAAGTTAGATGGGATTGCGGCCGTGGTCGGGGACTATGTTATTTTGGATTCCGATATTGAAAAAACCCTTATAGATTTAAAAAGTCAAGGCGCCTCCACGGAAGACATTACAAGATGTGGACTTTTAGGCAAGTTAATGGAAGACCGCTTGTACGCTCATCAGGCAGTTCAAGATAGTATTTTGGTCTCTGACGATGAGGTAAGTGCTACGGGCGATCGTCAACTACAATCATTGGTGCAACAAATTGGCTCGATGGAAAAGGTTCTTAAATATTACAAAAAATCAGACGAGGCCAGTTTTAGGGAAGAACTTTACAAAATAAACAAGCTCCGAATGCTTTCTGAACGTATGCAACAGGATATCGTAAAGGAAATTGAAATTACTCCTGAGGAGGTACGTCAATTTTTTAATAAAATCCCCGAGGACGAACGTCCCGTTTTTGGGTCAGAACTAGAGATTGCTCAAATCGTTAAATCTCCCGAGCCCTCTGAGGAAGAAAAACAAAAAGTTATAGATAAACTAAATCAGATAAAGGCTGACGTGGAAGATAATGACGCCAGTTTTAGTGTAAAAGCAATTTTGTATTCTCAAGATCCAGGTTCTAAATCGCAAGGAGGATTTTACAGTATTACCAAACAAACTGGATTTGATAAAACATTTAAAGATGTTGCTTTTAGTCTTCAAGAAGGTGAGGTTTCTGATCCATTTGAAACCCCTTTTGGATATCATATTATATTTATCGAGAAGATAAGAGGCCAAGAATTGGACTTAAGACATATTTTGATTCAGCCAGAAATATCGGACAAAGCACTAGAAGAAGCTAAAAGTGAATTAGATAGTATTAGATCAAAAGTAATGAATAACGAGTTCACCTTTGCCGAGGCGGCGCTTAATTTTTCGGATGAAAAAGAAACTAAGTTTGATGGTGGTCTTCTTAGAAACCCACAAGATTTTAGTTCGCATTTTGAGCTAACTAAAATGGATCCTGCCCTCTACAACCAAGTAAGAAACCTTAAGGATAATGAAATATCTTATCCGCTCTTAGAAGAGAATCAACGTGGCGGGCCTCCGCAGTATAAAATTTTGAAGGTCACCAATAGGTATGATGAGCATAAAGCTGATTTTGCTCAGGATTATACTAAAATACAACAACTTGCACTTACTGAAAAGCAGTATAATGCCATTAAAAAATGGATGGAGGAGCACATTGAAGATACTTATATAAGCGTGAATGAAGCGGATTCTGATTGCAACTTTGCCAATAATTGGATAAAGGAATAAACTGTATGTCAGATGTTGCCGCCATTGAGGAACTTGTTGAAAAACATATTGCCCTCAAAAAAGAAATAGCCAAAATAATTGTTGGTCAGGAAATTGTAATAGATCAAATTCTTTTATCAATTTATACTGGTGGACACTCTTTGTTGATAGGAGTTCCCGGACTTGCAAAAACGCTAATGGTCAATACTATTGCGCAAGCACTAGGGCTGGATTTTAAAAGAATACAATTTACTCCAGATTTAATGCCAAGCGATATTCTTGGTAGCGAGGTTCTTGATCAGACTAGAAGTTTTAAGTTCATAAAGGGTCCAATTTTCTCAAATATTATTTTAGCGGATGAGATTAATAGGACTCCCCCAAAGACCCAGGCAGCACTATTGGAGGC
>JBARUM010000134.1:0-3482 GCA_049645725.1 Maribacter sp. | reverse complement strand
CGTTAGATGAGGATTTTACACCTGAAGGGTTTAAAAAATGGACACCGGATAGATTTCAAAAGAAACTATCTAAACTAGCCAAAACTATATTTGACATAGGGAGGAAATCCAATTCTTATCCTCCAGTAATTGTTGGTGTGGCCGAAGTTGAGAATAGAGCTGTTTTAAATAATCTTATTAAAACAAACCCTATTCAGGAATTGCACTACGAAATCATTCATTACGAATCGCCCGATGAAAGAGGAATAGATACGGCCTTAATATATAATCCAAAATATTTTAAGGTGCATCATTCCGAACCTTTGGCCTTGATTATCGATAATTTAAATGGACAAAGAGATACGACAAGAGATATTCTTTACGTGAAAGGTAAATTAAATGGGGAAGAAGTGCATGTATTTGTAAACCATTGGCCATCTAGAAGGGATGGGAATGAAACAACGGAATACAAGCGAATTAGAGCAGCAGAAGTGATTAGGGAGAAAATGATCGATATTGAGACCGTCCATGAGAATCCTAATTATGTTATAATGGGGGATTTTAATGATGATCCTAATTCTGCCAGTATTCAGAAACTTATTGCCAATACCACACTCTATAACCCAATGGAAAAGTTACATGCACCTCGCCAAAGAGGAAGCTCTAATTATAGAAAAAGTTGGAGCCTTTTTGACCAGATAATTATTTCACACAGTTTTTTTGATTACAAGAAAGGAAACCACAGTTTCAAAAAAGCCAACATTTTTGATGATCTATCCTTAAAGGAAAATAATGGGAAGTATAAAGGAAGTCCTTTTAGAACATATGCGGGAAGCAAGTATCTAGGAGGATACAGCGACCATTTTCCCGTATACATTATATTAAAGTATAATGATAGTTAACAGAGATATATAGACTTTAGTGAATTATATTTATAAGAAATTACCTACAAACATCAAAAAATAGCACTTTCACAACAGGTCACTATATTTGTAAAGGTATTTCATCGAAAAAATAAATCTTTTGGTCGGGATAATAATAGGTATAAATTATATTTGTAGTCCAAATCTTACAAATAATTTTACTAACCTATGGACCATCAAAAACCTCCGATCAATAGGAATTGCCTTTCAGGCTTCTCGTTGCTCTTTTTTTTCGTCTCCTCGCTAACATTTGCCCAATCCGATAAGTTAAGAACTATCATTAAGAAGGATTATGATTTTTCCAAAATAGGAAGAATGCATGTTGATTTGGAGTTCGATTATGAGGATAATAGGTCAAAGACGCTATTGTTGGCTAAACGTAACAATTGGAAGCTTAAAGAAACCCTTCCCGGCGGAAAGAAAATTGAACTACAAGAGGTGGGTGCAGACGGAAGTCCAATATACTACGAAACATATTCGGATGACGCCAGCCAAGTTTCTAGGGCTAATACGTTACATGTTAACGGTATTATGGATTTGGATTTGGATGGGAAAGGTATGCAAGTAGGAGTGTGGGATGCTGGCGTTGCCCGGACAACACACCAAGAGTATGACACACGCGCTACTATTGCAGATGGTAGTGGGGACATAGATTCACATGCAACTTTGGTAACTGGTAGTATTATTTCTTCCGGGATTAAAAAAGCAGCTAAGGGTGTTGCCCACAGAGCGAACGTATTGTTACACGATTGGACAAGGGATAAATTGGAAGTGACCGAGGCAGCTGCCAATGGACTTTTACTTTCCAACCACTCCTACGGAATAAAAACGGACAGAGTTCCGGATTGGTATTTTGGTTCCTATATTAAAGTGGCCCAGGATTGGGATAGAATAATGTTCAATGCACCTTATTACTTAATGGTTACCGCTGCTGGCAATGCACAACATAAAAACGATAACGATGCGCCAATATATGGAACCAGCAAAGACGGTTTTGATTTGATGTTAGGTTTTACTTTAGCAAAGAATGGACTAACGGTTGCTGGGGCCAATACAAGAATAGACCGAAATGGCAATCTTAAGGAGGCGGAGGTATCTGCCTATAGTAGTTTTGGCCCCGTGGACGATGGAAGAGTAAAGCCAGATTTGGCAGGTGATGGATCATCTATTCTATCAACATCCGCGACCAACAATACTAGTTATAATGTTTCTTCGGGCACTTCCATGGCAACTCCAGGTGTTACGGGCTCTTTATTGTTATTACAACAGTATAACCAGAAACTTTATGATTCTTATTTAAAAGCGGCTACACTAAAAGGTCTCGCTTTACATACTACAGATGATGTTGGTGCCAAGGGCCCTGACTATAAAATGGGCTGGGGCATAATGAATGCCAAAACTGCAGCAGAAGTTTTGTTGAACAAGGAGTTTACTAGCCATATTTCTGAAAATACCTTGGACGAAGGAGAAACGTTTACCATGACTGTTGAAGCAAACGGTAATGAAACGCTAATGGCCTCTATTTCTTGGACAGACCCCGAATCTGAATATATTAACAGAGGAACGTTAAATGATAAGACCGCTGCTCTAGTGAATGATTTGGATATACGTATTTCGAAGGACGGTGAAACCTTCTTCCCTTGGAAATTAAACCCCGCCAAAGCTAGCGCTTCTGCTATACAGGGAGATAATAGAGTTGACCCTTTTGAACGAATAGAAATACCTAATGCAAGTGGTTCTTATATAATCACGGTAACACAAAAAGGAATGCTTAAAAATGGAGCGCAGGACTTCTCTTTAATTGTTTCCGGAATAGCCTTGACAGCTTGCAGTGTTGATGTTCCAGAAAATATGGTATTGAGTGATGCTTTAGTTGATGAACTTAACATAAGCTGGGATGAAATTACAGACGGACTTTATGAAGTACAGTATAAAAAAACAACCGATGAGAATTGGTCTACGGACTATGTTACGGATAGTTCTATCGTATTAAAAGAACTGGTTGAAAATCAAGATTATATAGTTAGGCTAAGAACTTTTTGTTCGCAGAATATTGCCTCAGAATATACATTGGAATATCAATTTACGTTTTTGGGAGAAGAAACTGTTGTTGGAACTTTGGATAACAATGTAGCTCTAAGTATTTCCTCCGATATAAATTTCTCCGTATATCCTAATCCTGCAGTAGACCAAATAAACTTAAAAACCGAAGTTAGTGATACAGCAATGTATAGAATAATATCAGCTTCGGGGATTGAACTAAAATTTGGCGAGGCCAAGGCCGCAAAAATTAATGTGTCTGATTTGGCTACAGGAATCTACATTTTACAGGTACAGGATTTTGGAGTTAAAAAGAGTGCTAAGTTCTATAAAAACTAAATAATAATTAACCGTTCCCCCGATACCTTTATTCGAAACAACTTACCAAAGAACCCGATAGCTCTTAACTGCTATCGGGTTTTGTTTTTTAATGCTTTTAT
Source organism: Maribacter sp. (assembly GCA_049645725.1). Lineage (GTDB taxonomy): Bacteria > Bacteroidota > Bacteroidia > Flavobacteriales > Flavobacteriaceae > Maribacter. Next base: position 100 of record JBARUM010000134.1, on the reverse strand, counting down.
CCAAACCCTTAAATTTTGAAGATAATTGGGCATTTAAATTTTTTTAGTCATATTACTTCACTTCATTCGTCTGTAAAATTGATAGGACATGCAAAAACAC
>JBARUM010000133.1:0-1928 GCA_049645725.1 Maribacter sp. | reverse complement strand
TTCTAGGGGTCATCAAAGAAATGCAAAGAACGAACAAGGATGCGATACGCGGCTTTGATTGCACCATTAAAAGTAATCTCCCTATGGGTGGCGGTATCAGTTCTTCGGCCGCTCTGGAGTGCGGTATTGCCAAAGGTCTCAACGAACTGTTCGAGCTGGGGAAAACCGATGGGCAGCTTATAAAGCTTTGCAGGGACGCCGAGCACAACTTCGTAGGTACCGAGTGCGGTATCATGGACCAATTTGCCGTGGTGATGGGAAAAAGTGAAACTCTGATTAAATTGAACTGCCGGACCTTGGAGCACAGTTATATCGGTGCGGACCTTGGGCCTTTTGAAATCCTGCTGCTCAATACCAACGTATCCCACAACCTTACCGACAGTGAGTACAATAAAAGAAGAGCGGAATGTGCAGAGGCATTGGAGATCATCAACGGTGGCCATAAAGGATACGGATATCTCTGCGATGTACCTTTGGAAACGGTACTGAGTAAAAAGTTGGAACTACCGAAACCGTTGTTCAAGAGGGCCCTATATGCCGTACAGGAGAACGGACGTACCCTCCGGGCCGCAAGTTTCCTGGAAAACGGAGATCTTGAACCAGTCGGCGAGCTCCTCTACGAATCCCACGCGGGATTGAGCGAGCTCTACGAGGTAAGTTGCGATGAACTGGACTTCATGGTCGAGTATTCCAAAGACTTCCCCGAAGTGATCGGATCAAGGATGATGGGCGGTGGCTTCGGAGGCTGTACCATCAATCTGGTGCACAGGGAAAGTTCAAAAAGTTACATCGACAGAGTAGCGATGGCCTATTATAAGGAATTCAACATTGAACTTACCCCGATTTTTGTAAAGATTGGTGACGGGGTAAGCGTAATCGGAGAATAGGACCAATGGGTAGGGCACGTTTAGTAGCTAACGCCCTATTTTTTTTGCTCCTCTTCAAAATTGTAATAAAACACGTTGTATGTAGGATAAATACTTAAAAAAGAATTGCTTATGAAAGAGATCATACAAGAAATATTGTCCGACTTTCAGGACAGGTTACAAGTCCACCAACTTGGATGTTGAAATGAAAGGACAACAAAAGTGTAAGAACAAAATGGTAATATGATTTTTGCATACTGCAAAAAATATTTTGTTTTTGACAATTGGTAAGTATATCAATATTTTGAATAGGAAAAATCTCTCCGTTTAATATGGTATTTCTAATCATAGCTGATTATTATAGATAACTGAGTTTGTTTTAACTTCCTCTGAATTCTTTATAATCCAGGGTCTGTCGGTTAAACTTTCAATTTTTATACTGTCCATAAAAATATTTTTTACTTTATATTTTGAATTACCAAATACCTTGGCAATAGATGGGGTTTTTTTTACTGTAATGTTCTCAAGATGGATATTGTTCATTTTGGTATATTTTTTTTCTAGGGTTGGAACTAGGGATTTCCATTGATATAATACATCATTGTCAATTCCTAATAATGCTGATTTCAATGAATTGACCTTTAAATTTTTTACATATATATTGGATACGTAACCACCTCTTCTTTCATTGCTCTTTATAAACAATATGTGATTCATTTTTGAATTTACTTCGTTTTCCAGTATACAATCGTGTAAATAAATATTCTCAATACCACTGGATAATTCACTGCCAAGTGCCAGCAATTGATGCCCCTCCTTAATCCTACAGTTCCTTATCACAATATTTTTGCTTGGAGAATTCAAGCGCCATGCTTCTTGATTTCTACCCGATTTAATCGCCACTGCATCATCTCCTTGATCAAACACACAATTTTGAATAAGAATATTCTTAGACATTTCAGGGTCAATTCCATCGTTGTTGTGACCATGAGCTTTGATATTGACACCTTGAACCAAAGCCCCATTGGTCATATAAAGATGAATTACCCAAAATGGACTTTC
>JBARUM010000132.1:0-2174 GCA_049645725.1 Maribacter sp. | reverse complement strand
CTTGTGCGCGCGCCGGTTTTATTTTCTCATTAAGCAGTTTGTTGGAAAAGCCATTGGTAGCAATGAGTAATTTATTAGTGTGAAACTCGAATTGATCGGTCTTAACTTCAACTCCATTGGAGTTTTCCTCATAGGATTCCACCGTCACAGCGTTGAGAATAGTTATGCCAGATACAAGAGCTAATTGTAATAGACTAGACATCATTTTTCCCGTATCCAGTTGCCCCTCAAAAACATGGGAGATATAGTTTTTCTGAATTCCGTTAAAACCAAAATCATTTGGAGTTACTTTAAAGGCTTCTCGACCAAAAACAGGATTTAATAAAGTATTGGCCTTCTTCAAATTCTCCAAACAATATTGGTATAACTTTTGGTCCTCTGCCAAAAAAAGTTCGTGCCCGCCATGCAGTTGAAAATCGATCGTTTTATCCCCTAATAAATGCCTTAAGGCCAGCATACCGTCCCAACGATGCTGTACGAGATCAACAATCTCCTCCTCGGCATGTGTCTTAAGATCTGATAGCACTTCGGAGATACTACCAAAACAGGCAAAGCCCGCATTTTTAGTGCTTGCACCTTGGGGCAGTACTCCCTTTTCCAATACCAAAATTTTGGCTTTTGGACGATTTATTCTAAGCTCCAAAGCACAGTTGAGGCCAACAATTCCGCTGCCAATCACAGTAAAGTCTATATTGGAGAGCCAAGATTTATATTCCCAATAGCTAAGGTTCATGATTTTCTCTATTTAATAAGATTACTCATACTAATGAATATCTAGACTGTGAGTAATACTAGGAACCAAATACTAAAAATTTAATCCTTCAAACATTCGTTCGGAGTTTATTTACTTACTTTTTCAATAATAATGAAAAACTTCTAGTAGAATCAATGATGTTATCCCGTTTGTCTTAATTAAGGTATACAATCGAATGAAATTATAAATCTTGGTGTGTCAAATTCTTTTTCCTTCGGCTTCGCTCAGGTTCCAATAAAAATAAAAAACTCCGGCTAATCACCGGAGTTTAAAGTTTTTATTCTTCTGGTTTTGGATTCATCTTAAAGTCGTCCATAAAGGCCGTGGTATAGTTCCCGGCCAAATAATCTGGATGGTCCATTAGTTGCCTATGGAAAGGGATTGTAGTTTTAATCCCTTCTATAACAAACTCATCCAAAGCCCGTTTCATTTTGTTGATCGCCTCTTCCCTGGTCTGTGCCGTTGTTATCAGCTTGGCAATCATAGAATCATAATTGGGAGGAATACTGTAACCACTATATACATGCGTGTCCATACGTATTCCGTGGCCTCCTGGTGTATGAAGGGTGGTAATTTTCCCCGGGGAAGGCCTAAAGTTATTATAAGGATCTTCTGCATTTATCCTACATTCGATGGAGTGTAGCTTTGGAGTATAGTTCTTCCCGGAAATAGGTACTCCAGCCGCCACCAATATTTGTTCCCGAATTAAATCATAATCGATTACCTGTTCCGTAATGGGATGCTCTACCTGAATACGGGTATTCATTTCCATAAAATAGAACTTTCGATGCTTATCTACCAAGAACTCTACAGTTCCTGCACCTTCGTACTTAATATACTCAGCCGCCTTGACCGCAGCTTTTCCCATAGCATCCCGAAGCTTGTCTGTCATAAAAGGGGAAGGTGTCTCCTCCGTTAATTTCTGATGCCTACGCTGCACGGAACAATCACGTTCCGACAAGTGGCAAGCTTTTCCGTATTGATCTCCTACAACCTGTATCTCTATATGACGTGGTTCTTCGATTAGTTTTTCCATGTACATGCCTCCGTTACCGAAGGCCGCTGTAGCTTCTTGTACCGCGCTCTCAAAAAGCTCCTCCATTTTCTCTTCCTTCCATACGGCTCGCATTCCTTTTCCACCACCACCTGCAGTAGCTTTTATCATTACGGGATAGCCCATTTTAGCAGCTATTTTCTTTGCATCGGCCACGTCCTTAAGTAATCCTTCCGAACCTGGAACACAAGGCACTCCCGCAGCTTTCATCGTAGCCTTTGCAGTAGCTTTGTCTCCCATTTTATCAATCTGGTCTCCCGAGGCTCCAATAAACTTTATATCATGTTCTGCACAGATTCTAGAACACCTGGCATTCTCTGAAAGAAAACCGTAACCAGGATGTATGGCATCCGCATTGGTTATTTC
>JBARUM010000131.1:0-1790 GCA_049645725.1 Maribacter sp. | reverse complement strand
TATCTTTTCGTATGAGCGAGGTTAAATATAGTTTGGGGCTGGATTTTGGTTCTGACTCAGTTAGGGCATTATTGGTCAATACGGATACTGGCGAAGAAGTAGCCACTTCCGTCCATTACTATGCTCGGTGGAAAAAAGGATTGTACTGCAAACCTTCCGAAAACCAATTTAGACAACATCCACTGGATTATATCGAAGGTATTGAGGGTACTGTAAAAGATATTACTTCCCAAGTTTCCAATAATGTCGTAAGGAATATAGTTGGTATTGGTGTTGATACTACCGGATCGACTCCTGTGGCTGTAGATTCAACCGGTACTCCGCTTGCCCTAATTGACGGTTTTGAAGAGAACCCTAATGCAATGTTTGTACTGTGGAAAGATCATACGGGCACCAAGGAAGCGGATGAAATTAACATGCTATGTTCTAAATGGGATATTGATTACAGTAAGTATGAGGGTGGAATTTACTCATCAGAATGGTTTTGGTCAAAAATATTACATGTTTCCAGAGCAGATGAAAAAGTGCGCAAAGCAGCCCATTCCTGGGTCGAGCATTGTGATTGGATACCTTTTTTATTGACGGGTGGCACAGATGTAATGCAAATGAAGCGTAGTCGCTGCTCTGCAGGTCATAAGGCATTATGGCACAAATCTTTTGGAGGGCTTCCACCCAATGAATTCTTTGTTGCCCTAGATCCTATTCTTGATGGTTTACGCGAAAGATTGTTCACTGAGACTCATACCTCGGATAAGGCCGCTGGAAAACTATCACCCAAATGGGCTGAAAAATTAGGCTTGCCAAACGACGTGGTAGTCGCTGTGGGAGCTTTTGACGCACACATGGGTGCCGTTGGTGCTCAAATAGAGCCCTTTCACCTGACTAAAATCATGGGTACTTCTACCTGTGATATTCTGGTAGCCCCGCTGGAGGGTAAAGAAAAATTGGTCAATGGAATTTGTGGACAGGTAGAAGGTTCGGTAATACCCGATATGTTAGGTTTGGAAGCCGGACAGTCCGCTTTTGGCGATTTGTATGCGTGGGATGAACGTTTGATCGCATGGCCCGTTAAAGAACTTATTGGCCAATCCGAATTTATTGACGATACCACCAAGGAAAAACTTATTGAAGAAGCAGTTTCCAAAATAATTCCTGAATTGAGCAAAGCCGCTGCAAAAGAGCCCGTAGGAGCATCCGGAGAATTAGCCTTGGATTGGATGAACGGTCGCCGTACTCCAGACGCCAATCAAAACCTAAAAGGAGTCATCGCCGGTCTTAACTTGGGTAGTACGTCGCCAAAAGTATTCCGAGCTTTAGTGGAGGCATCCTGTTTTGGCGCCAAAAAAATCGTAGATCGATTTCTGGAAGAGAATATTCCAATAAAAGGTATCATTGCGTTAGGGGGCGTCGCAAAAAAATCTCCTTTTATTATGCAAATGATGGCGGACGTTTTGAACATGCCTATTAGGGTAGCAGCATCCGAACAAGCTTGTGCCTTGGGTGCTAGTATATTTGGAGCCGTAGCTGCAGGGGTCTACCCGAATGTTGAAGAGGCCATGAAAAATATGAGTAGTGATTTTGACGCCGAATACCATCCTGTGGCGGAAAATGTGGCCCAATACAAAAACATCTATAAAGAGTACAGTCTGTTAGGTGAAACCATGGAGTCTCATATTATGGATAATAAATAATTTTCTATGAACAGTTATAAAACATTAAGGGAAGAAGCATACGAAGCCAATATGCAGTTACCAAAATTAGGTTTGGTGCTGTTTACCTTTGGAAATGCC
>JBARUM010000130.1:0-1881 GCA_049645725.1 Maribacter sp. | reverse complement strand
TTCGAAAAGCGGGGCAGGACAGCTTGCTCTGGAAACTTTTGTGAAAAATGCCTCCCGATTCCTGTTAGGCACTTCCGTAAAGCACCGGGATTTGGCTTTCCACTTATAGGGAGACAAGAAAAAAGCCTCTTGAAGAGGCTTGTATCCATCCATTTTATGACCGATTAATCCCTTGTGCAACGGTTACCATTGTTAGGCAACGTTTTTATTTCCGTAATGCTTGATTTCGTTCAGTTCAGATTCTTTAGATTCCTTCTCTTCTTCGATATCATAATCATCCTGAAGTCCGAGCCAGAACTTTGCTGAATTCCCAAAATATTTACTCAATCGTAAAGCCGTATCAGCAGTAATTCGACGATTTCCTTTAATAATTTCCGAAATTCGGGTTTGTGGGATTTTCAAATCCTTTGAAAGTCGGTATGCAGTAATTTCTAGAGGCTCAAGAAATTCAAAATTCAAGATTTCTCCTGGATGTACATTTGCTAACTTTTCCATTTTTTTCTTTTTTTTAGTGATAATCAATTATTTCCACTTCACTTGCGTTTCCTTTGTCCCAAATGAAAATAATCCGCCATTGTTTGTTAATCCGAATACTGTAATATTCACTTAATTTACCAGTAAGTTTTTCAAGTCGGTTTGAGGGCGGAATTCTTAAATCGGCAATATCCTGCGAGTTGTTCAGCATTCTCAATTTCCGACGTCCAACGTTCTGAATTTCAATCGGCATTTTCTTGACGCGGATTCTATTCCAAATCTGTTCTGTCTCTTTCGAGCCAAAAGAAATAATCATACATTTGTTTTACGTTACTAACGTTAAAGGTAAGTATAAAGTTTGTTTTGTGCAAATGTTGCCTAACGGTTGGGCTATGAAACGTAGCGTGCCAAAAGACACGGAACTTTCGGATTATACCCAAGCCGAATTTTTAAATTTTCTTTTTAATTTTTAATTCTCAAAAAGCCAAATTTAAAAATTCGGCGACTTTATAAACACACCCGAACCTCTCGGAAAGCCTGTGATAGCTATGTTTTATAGCCGTTGTTGTCATTTGTACTTTTCCGCAATGCTATGTCGTTCCTGTTTTTAGTCCACGAAAGTCTCACGAATAATATCCTTACATTTTTGAATCTCGGATTTTGTTAATCGGTCGAACTTTTTTATTATCCGTGATTTGTCAATTGTCCGAATCTGGTCAATTGCAACCATACCTTTCTTAGCATTATGTTCCACCTGAATTCGGGTCGGGTATTTTTTCAGGTTCGTTGTCATTGGTGCGACAACGATTGTATTCAAATACTTGTTGATTTCATTGGGCGATAAAATTACACAAGGACGTGTTTTCTTGATTTCGCTGCCAATTGTAGGGTCTAGATTTACTAGAACGATGGAATATTGTTTTAATTCCATTCCTCAAAGTTTTCGTCTTCGAATACATCGTTGAACAATAAGCGGTCGTCATTGTTTTTCCGCATTTTTTCAAACGCTTTGTCCCAATTTTTTCTTGGACTATCTATTGGTTTCAGGATTATTTGTCCTTTTTCCAAAATCATTTCCACTTTGTCCTTGATATTATACTTTTCCAATATTGTTTTGCTTAAACGCAAGCCTTTGGAATTTCCGATTTTAATAATTGCTGTTTCCATAACTTTATTTATGTACATACAAAGTTATTACAATTTATCGAATTCGCAATTTTTTTTAGTATTAATGACAACGGCCCCTGTATAAAGCGAGCGGGGCGTTTTTGTCCGTGGTGTCGTTTTTTTGGGTTGGTTGTGATGGTTATAAATATACTATGAATTTTGTTTTTGTGCCGCCACGCATGGAGCTTTTAAAACGCCCCGTTCGTTTTATACGTGGTTCGTGCCGGTTGGACTCTGGTT
>JBARUM010000129.1:0-2101 GCA_049645725.1 Maribacter sp. | reverse complement strand
GATAGGAATAGTGCTCCACAGCATGTATAATTACTCCAACGCCTGAAAACGTAAACCCTTGTACGTACCTTACGCTTAGTAGTTGCTCCGAACTAGCATCGAAAATTATTCGTTTTGCAACTTCAACGGTATCCTCTAATTTTTTTAATAGTTCTGATTTTGTATGTCCGCCATCCTTAGAAAATTCTAAATCCCGATGTCTTTTATCCTCGGTTTCTCCTAAGGAGGAGATAATATACTGCGTTATATTACCGCATAGGTGAAGTACAAGGTTTCCAATACTATTCAAAGAAGTATTGGGTTTTAACCATAATTCTTTTTCGGAAATATGCTCAAGACTCTTTTGAATCATACGGGTACTCTCATCCATACGATACAAAGCATTTTTGACCAATTCATCAATTAATTTTTCTTCATTGCTCATACAGACAAAATGTAGTTTTCCAGTTCTTTTAGACTAATTCTATTTTCATAAATAGCTTTTCCGATAATGGTTCCCTCGCATCCTATTTCCGCAAGTCGCGGCAATTCCTCAAAGGTAGATATTCCGCCGGAAGCAATTAGTTTAAGGGATTTATCGAAATTGCCCGAAATGACAGTAGAAGTATTGATTATTTTCTCATACAAATCAAAGGAAGGACCTTCTAACATGCCATCCTTACTAATATCGGTACAAATCACATATTCAATTCCTTTTTTTTGATAAGCCTTAATAAAAGGAATAAGTTCTTCTTTAGACTCTTCTAGCCAGCCGGAAACGGCTATTTTTTCGTACATAGCATCCGCTCCAAGGATTATCTTATGCGCTCCGTACGTATTAATCCAATTCGCAAAGGTTTCAGCATCTTTTACGGCAATACTTCCACCGGTAATTTGACTAGCACCACTTTCAAAAGCTATGCGCAGATCATCATCGGTCTTTAACCCACCTCCAAAATCAATTTTAAGTCCCGTCTGGGAAGCTATTTGTTCTAACACCTTATGATTTACGATATGTTTGGACTTGGCTCCATCCAAATCTACCAGATGTAAATATTGAATTCCATGGGCTTCAAACTCCTTGGCCACTTCCAATGGGTTTTCATTATATATTTTTTTAGTGCCATAATCGCCTTTTGAGAGCCGCACACACTTACCGTCTATAATATCAATCGCAGGAATTATTCTCATTTCTTAGTTTAATTTTTGCCTGTCTATGGACATCCATAGAGTAGAATCACCTACTTTTTTAAAGCCGTATTTCTCATAAAGCGTCTGTGCATCTTTTGTTTTAAGGGCAACGGTCTGTAATTTTTTTGTGATTTCATGGTTCAACATGGATTCAATTAAAAATTTCCCTAATCCTTTCCCCTGATGATTTCTGGCCACAATAACATCCATAAAATAGCCAAAGAATGCATAATCCGTTACTATTCTCCCAAAACCAATTTGCTCTTTATTTTTTGTATACATCCCAAAACATAGTGAATTATCAATGGTTTTAATAGTCTGTTCTCTGGTTCTTTCTTTCCCCCAATAGGATTCTTGAATGAATTGATGTACAAAATCAATATTCAAGAGATTTCTATCCGTAGCTATGTGAAAATCTTGACTCATTACATTATTAAAAAATTCTTCAGAATATTTTCGCCAACGGTACTACTCTTCTCTGGGTGAAATTGGGTTCCGTAAAAATTATCTTTTTTCAATGCTGCACTGTAATCTAGTTCATAGGCACTTTGAGCAATCGTTTCACTGCACAATGGGGCATAAAAACTATGCACAAGATATATATGTTCCTGTTCCGAAATTCCCTTGAACAGGTCTGATTTTAGGTTGGTGATTTGGTTCCATCCTATTTGTGGCACCTTTACTTTATTCGAAAACCTAATTACATCCGTATCAAAAATTCTAAGCCCCGTTGTTTTACCTTCTTCAGAGGTATTACACATAAGCTGCATACCTAAGCAAATGCCCAAAACAGGTTGTTTAAGTTGCGGAATAATGTTGTCCAATCCACTATGCCTTAATTTAAGCATGGCACTACTTGCCTCTCCTACACCAGGAAAAATAACCTTATCCGCAGTTTGTATTTCATTAATATCGTTACTTAAGATTGCTT
>JBARUM010000128.1:0-2564 GCA_049645725.1 Maribacter sp. | reverse complement strand
ATGCTGACCACCAGGACCACTACTTCTAATGGCTTTAAATTGTAACTCGGTAAGAATCTGTTCTTGGTTCACAACATGTTTTTAAATTAAATAGCAGCAGCTTCTTGTATGCGCTGATTGATAGTTTCAATGGCAACATTTAAAAACAATTCTTTCCCTTTCGGGTATAATTTATCTGCGTTGAAGAAAATGGTTTCATCATCATCGCTTTTACTTTCGGTTAAGTAATAGGCACCCATTGGGTATGCTTTTTCTACAATAACATGAAATCCTGATGAAGGCGAAACTCGAAACTCATGTGCGTAGACAATAATTTTTCTTTTGGTATTCGCATAGGTTTTAAGCACATCGATTGAAATCATGCTCGCCTCGCCAAAAAGGGATGCCACATATAAACTTTTTGGGTTCTTATAAAGTTCCATTGGTCTTGCCCTTGCAATTATTTCCTTATCACGCAAAACGACTGCACGATCGGCAAATGGTAAAACATCATTTACATCATGGGTCGCAACAATGGTGGTAATAAGATTCTCTTTTAGGTAATTGAAAATATTACGACGTAAGCTATTTTTTAAGAAATTATCTATATGACCAAAGGGTTCGTCTAAAAGTAAGACTTTGGGCTTTTGTGCCAAAACTCTAGCCAAGGCAACACGTTGTTGCTGACCGCCGCTTAAGGTTTTAACCTTTTTATCGGCAAACTCGGTCATCTCTATCATTTCTAATAGCTCTTGTGTTCTTTCTTTTAATTCTTCTGGATAAAAAACAGAAAGGTACTGGCTAATATTTTCAGAAACGGTAATGAACGGCATTAAATCAAAATCTTGAGAAAGGTATTTCATAAAAGGAGCACCAGGAACCAAGTTATACGCCGGACCCAAAATTTGCTCGTCTTCCCAGAAAATTTCACCTTGCTCCAAATCCATTAACCCATACATGAGTTTTAACAAGGTACTTTTACCACAGCCACTTTCACCAATGATAGCAACATGTTCTCCACGTTGGATACGTAAATTAATAGCTTCTAAAACTGGAAGTTTATCATATGAAAATGATAGATTCTCTACTCGTAACATGTTTTTATTCTTAGGAATGTAAAATTGAAAAATCCGTTCCAAAGTGAAACGGATTTTTCAATAATTTATTGATTTCAAAAGGTAATTACTCTTTAAAATCTTTCAAAATGCTTTTATTAGGTAGCTCTGTGTAGCCCATATTATAAAGTGTGAAGCCAAAAATGTCTGCATATTGTTCTATGGTTTTACTCACAGGCGTACCTGCACCATGACCGGCATTTGTTTCAATTCGTATTAATGTTGGGTTCGTACCTGCTTGTTTTTCTTGAAGTTCTGCGGCAAACTTAAAACTATGTGCCGGTACTACTCTGTCGTCATGATCACCGGTGGTAACCAAAGTAGCAGGGTAAGCTGTACCCGCTTTTACATTATGCACTGGCGAATAACCTTTTAAGTACTGAAACATTTCATCGCTATCTTCTGCAGTACCGTAATCATAAGCCCATCCTGCGCCAGCCGTAAATGTATGATAGCGCAACATATCCATAACTCCAACAGCAGGCAATGCTACTTGCATTAAATCTGGTCTTTGTGTCATTGTGGCTCCAACTAGCAATCCGCCATTAGAACCTCCGCGAATAGCTAAGTATTCTTTCGATGTATATTTATTATCCACTAAATATTCTGCAGCAGCAATAAAATCATCGAATACATTTTGCTTTTTAGTTTTGATACCAGCATCATGCCATTTTTTACCATATTCGCCACCACCACGAAGATTGGGAACAGCATAAATTCCGCCTTGTTCCATCCAAACGGCATTACCGATACTGAATGACGGAGTTAAACTCACGTTGAATCCGCCATAGGCGTAAAGAATTGTTGGATTTTTACCATTCAATTCTGTTCCCTTTTTATAAGTAATGATCATAGGCACCTTAGTACCATCTTTGGAGGCATAGAAAACTTGCTCAGAAGTATAATCTGCTGGGTTGAAATCTATTTCTGGTTTCCAGTATAATTCATATTCACTGGTTGCGGGGTCAAATTTATAGGTAGAACTGGGAGTGTTGTAATTGGTAAAAGAGAAATACAATTCTTTATCCTCTTTCTCTCCGCCAAATCCGCCAACGGATCCAATACCTGGTAATTCTACTTCGCGGATCAGTTTACCATTGTAATCATATTGATTCACTTTCGAAATGGCATCTACCATGTACTCGGTAAAGAAATAACCGCCACCTGTATTGGGGCTTAATACATTCTCCGTTTCCGGAATAAAATCGATCCAATTTTTTGCTTCAGGATTAGCAGCGTCAACCGTAACTATTTTCTTGTTAGGTGCATTTCTATTGGTAACGATATACAGCTTAGAACCGATATTATCAATTACATAGTTGTCTGAATCAGTGTCTTCGACCATGGGGATAAGTAATCCGTTAGGATCTTCTAAATTTCTGATAAATAACTTGTTGCCAGATGTGGAAACTGATGCACTGATCAATAAATACATGTTGTCTTCAGTGACACTAGCACCTATATATCTAT
>JBARUM010000127.1:0-1814 GCA_049645725.1 Maribacter sp. | reverse complement strand
CTGCTACCCACCCGTTTCTGCCGTCAGCACAGTTTGCAGCATCTACCGTAGTGGGCTCAAACCGGCCCTTCGCTGCGCATTGTTTGAATGGCCCCAACGCGGACAATACCGACTTTGCCTCTTTCGTGGCCCAAAGCCGCTTTTCAAACGCTGCCAATGAAGCGAAAAAGTAGGAAGAACGCAGAGCGATCGTTCACTGCGCAACGAGTGAATGGGTGAGTTCATATCAAGACACCCCAAACCACACTCTGCTGAAGCGACCAGTTATTCCTTCGCCAACGTCACATCAAAGTCCACCGACAGGAATGGCTTATCCACCTTGCCTGAAAGGACCATTCCCTCGGGAAAGTCTGATGCAGGTTTTTCGACATAGCTCATCACCAGATCATCGCGCACACCAAAGACAGTGTCTTGATCAAGGTATGGATCATCGTCCGGGAAGATCTCAGTGACCAACGTGCGGTATCCCGGCGCTTTGACGATGTAATGAAGGTGCGATGGCCGCCACGGATGACGACCGCAAGCGCGCAGAATTTCACCAACCGGACCATCAGACGGCACCGTATATTCAACAGGCTTCACCGTCGTGAATGCATAGCGACCATCATCGCCGACAGTCATCAAGCCGTGGAACGAAAACGTATCCTGATCTTCGTCCTGACTGGCATAGAGACCGTTGGGCGCAGTTTGCCAGATATCGATTTCAGCGTTTGGAATAGGATTGCCGTCGGTATCGCGAATAACGCCCTGAGCCAAAAGGATAGGCCCGCCAAAGCTCCGTTTCATATCGCCGCCTACCGCAAGCGGCGGCGCGCCTGACACGTGGAATGGCCCAAGCACCGAGGACGACGTCGCTTCAACGCGTGTATGCAGCATGTCCACCAAAGACGACATTCCCAACACATCGGATGCAAGAACGAACTCGTGGCGGTCTTCTGTCTCGATAGCTGCACAACCCTCAAGGAACGCAATCCCGTGACGCCATTCTTCATGGGTCAAATTGGTTTCACGTGCAAAATCATGCAAGTGCTGCACCAAGGACCCCATAATCTCGCGCGTCCGTGGGTCCATATCCTTGTCCATGTAGCCTTTGAACACGTCAGTGATGTTATCTTTGGTTACGTTGCGCATGAGAATTATCCTTAGAGAAGTGCAAGACTGAGGATCGGGAATTCGATCAGGATGAACAGGACGATCAACATCACAAAGGCAAACGGCAGCGCCCCCATAAACACGTCCTTAAGCGAAATGCTGTCGTCGTTGAGGGTCGATTTGATAACGAAACACGATATCCCTAAAGGCGGCGTCAGAAGTCCAATTTCAGCGCCAACCACAGTGATGATGCCAAACCAGATCAATGACATATCCATCGCTTCGACCAGTGGCAAAAACAGCGGAACGACAATCAAGATGATCGAAGCAGTGTCGAGGATCGTGCCCAGAAAGATCATCAAAAGGATGTACAGCAGCATGACCGTCCAGAAAGTTGCCGAACTGCCAGCAAGCAGATCTTGCAGCTGGTTGGGTAATCCTGCCAGCCCCAGCATCCGGCTATAGATCGATGCCGCTGTGATCAAAAACAGGATCGCGGCTGTGATATGACCGGTTTCCAGAAGCGCCTCCCAAAAACCCTTAAGGGACATCGAGCGACGCACAAGTGCGATAATCAAAGCAACAAGCGATCCCGTTGCACCCGCTTCGACAGCAGTAAGCCAGCCAGAATAGATGCCGCCCAAAACAATCGTGATAAGCCCAAGCGTTGGCAGCGTCTTGGAAGCGACTTCGCGCTTTGACATCCATTCGGTATCTTGAAC
>JBARUM010000126.1:0-3811 GCA_049645725.1 Maribacter sp. | reverse complement strand
CGTTTATGGTGGCCGTTTATTTGATTGCCGTAATTGCTGTTATGTTCATGAACGTGTCACAAATTCTTCCTGCATTGAAAATGATCATCACAGAAGCGTGGAATTTTAATACCATTGTGACAGGTGGTTTTTGGGGCCTTGTTATTATAGGTGTTAAAAGGGCTATGTTTTCTAACGAGGCAGGTTTAGGTAGCGCGCCAATGTATCACGGGCAATCAAAGACCGATAACCCTATAAAGGAGGGCTTAGTAGCTAGTTTGGGGCCATTTATTGATACTATTCTGGTGTGTACATTTACTGCAATTGTGATTATTTTAAGTGGAGCTTATCTTGAAGACTCAAGCGGAATTGTAATGACCTTATCGGCGTTTGAGAAAACACTGTTTGGTTTTGGGGACTATCTTTTGATGATAATTGTTACTGCTTTTGCGCTATCCACCCTTTTTACGTATTCGTACTACGGTGTGAAAAGTTTGTCTTTTCTAACCAGCGCCAAAATAGGAAAGTACTACAATTGGTATTTTGTAATTATGATAGTTTTCGCGGCTGTAGCATCTTTGGAATTGGTTAAAAATTTAATTGATTTATCGTATGCCTTAATGGTTATTCCGAACATGATTGCAGTACTTTTGCTTGCGCCTAAAGTGAACGTAGCGGCGGTAGAATATTTTAAAAAATTAAAGGATGACAAAGCATAAAGCAGGATTTGTAAACATCATCGGGAACCCCAATGTGGGGAAATCCACTTTGATGAATGCTTTTGTGGGCGAGAAACTTTCTATAATAACCTCTAAAGCGCAGACTACAAGACATCGTATTTTAGGTATTGTGAACGGGGATGATTTTCAGGTCATTCTTTCCGATACACCTGGGATTATAAAACCTGCCTACGAATTACAGTCTTCCATGATGAATTTTGTGAGATCCGCATTTGAGGATGCCGATGTTTTGCTCTACATGGTAGAGATTGGAGAGAAAGCCTTGAAAGACGAAGCTTTTTTTGAAAAAATAAAGAACAGTAAAATCCCCGTTTTATTATTGCTGAACAAAGTAGATACGGCTACCCAAGAATTACTGGAAAATCAGATACAGTATTGGCAAGAACAGTTGCCAACCGTCGAGTTGCATCCCATTTCGGCATTGTCGAATTTTAATGTGAAGAACGTTTTTGAGAGAATATTAGAATTACTTCCGGAAGGACCTCCTTATTATCCAAAAGACCAATTAACTGATAAGCCTGAGCGCTTTTTCGTTAATGAAACCATCCGTGAGAAAATTTTAATGTTTTATAAAAAAGAGATTCCCTATGCGGTGGAGATTGATACAGAAGAGTTCTTTGAAGATGATGACATCATTCGTATGCGTTCTGTAATAATGGTGGAGCGCGATTCTCAAAAGGGAATTATCATTGGTCATAAAGGAGTGGCACTCAAAAGAGTTGGAGTAGAGTCAAGAAAGGATTTGGAGAAATTCTTTGGAAAACAAGTTCATTTAGAACTATATGTGAAAGTAAATAAGAATTGGCGGAGTAATTCACGACAGTTAAAAAGATTTGGCTACAACAACTAATTCATTTTTTCAAAATATTTATTCCTCATTTTTTTAGATCGTTATTCTGTAAGGGGTATAAATTTTATCGATTAAGTTAAGAAAATATGCAGGAGGTAAGGAAGTTTATGTATCTTTGAAACATCGATGAAATGCACAAAACTCCGATGAAATGCATAATATTATCATAATAGGTGCTTCCGGCCATGGAAATGTGGTTTTGGATTGTATAGAAAAAGAAGGAAAATATAAGGTAGTTGGCTTCGTTGATTCCATCAAGAAAAAAGGGCTATCTCATAATGGATATCCAGTATTAGGTAATGAATATGATTTGCCCTACATTATTTCTGCATACAATATTCACGGTGGAATTATTGCTATTGGTGATAATTGGTCTCGGAAATTAGTCCAGGATAGAATTGGACTGATTATAACAGATTTTAATTATATCACTACTATTCACCCTACTGCTGTTGTAGGTGGACGAACTAAAATTGGAGCGGGATCCGCTTTACTGGCTGGAGCTATTGTTAATGCCGGGTCCATAATAGGGAAGTTTTGTTTTCTAAATACTAATTCCTCACTTGGCCATGATGGGATTATAGGAGATTACTCTAGCCTTGCGCCAAGGGTCGCTACAGGCGGAAATCTCATACTTGGATGTTTTTCAGCAATTTGTTTAGGTGCTAGCGTTATAGAGAATATTGAAATTGGAGATCATACCGTTATTGGGGCCGGAGCATTGGTCCTTAATCACATTCCTAGTATGGTAATGGCCTTTGGAACTCCGGCAGAAGTGGTTAGAAAAAGAACCGTCGGCGATAGTTATTTGAGTAGAAACTCCCATTCCTCCAATATACCAGGTTACTTGATGAACCTATAAATACTTAACCTTTAATTCTCAGATATTACCCATTAATTCTTATACACTACCTTTGCAGCCAAAATGTAAATTATGGGCGCCATTGTAGCTATTGTTGGAAGACCTAATGTTGGAAAATCCACTTTTTTTAATCGATTGATTCAACGCCGGGAGGCCATCGTTGATGCAGTTAGTGGGGTTACTCGTGATCGCCATTATGGTAAAAGCGACTGGAATGGCAGGGAGTTTTCTATTATAGATACTGGTGGCTATGTGCTTGGAAGCGATGATGTTTTTGAAAAAGAAATAGATAAGCAGGTAGAACTGGCTATTGCTGAATCAGACGCTATTATATTTATGGTAGATGTTGAAACGGGGGTTACAGGAATGGATGAGGACGTTGCTAAATTGCTTCGAAGAGTGAACAAACCCGTTTTTCTTGCCATAAATAAGGTAGATAATGCAATGCGCGAGGAGGATGCGGTAGAGTTTTATTCTCTCGGATTAGGAGAATACTATACCCTGTCTAGTATTAATGGTAGCGGAACAGGAGAGCTCTTAGATGCTTTGGTAAAAGAATTGCCAGAGGTTGAGGAGGAGGAAAGTGAACTTCCTAGATTTGCCGTAGTGGGGCGGCCTAACGCAGGAAAATCGTCATTTATCAATGCACTTATTGGAGAAGAAAGATATATCGTTACAGACATTGCGGGAACTACAAGAGATAGTATAGATACTAAATACGATCGGTTTGGATTTGAATTCAATCTAGTGGATACGGCAGGAATACGCAGAAAAGCTAAAGTAAAGGAAGATTTGGAGTTTTATTCCGTTATGCGCTCCGTTAGGGCCATAGAACACTGTGATGTATGTTTATTACTAATGGATGCAACTAGAGGATTTGACGGTCAAGTAGCAAATATTTTTTGGTTGGCACATCGTAATCACAAGGGAATTGTCATTTTGGTTAATAAATGGGATTTGGTTGAGGACAAGGAAACAAATACTATAAAACAGTATACCCAACGCATTAAACAGGCAATAGAGCCTTTTACGGATGTTCCTATTTTGTTCATTTCCGTCCTGACAAAACAACGTATTTTTAAGGCGATTGAAACGGCGGTCGAAGTATATAACAATAGAAATAAAAAAATTATTACTCGAAAGTTCAATGATGTAATGTTGCCACTGATTGAAAACTACCCACCACCTGCCTATAAGGGTAAATATGTGAAAATAAAGTTCTGTACGCAGTTGCCCACTCCTTATCCACAATTTGCTTTTTTCTGCAACTTGCCTCAATATGTAAGAGAGCCCTATAAACGTTACTTGGAAAACAAGATTCGTGAGGAGTTTGATTTTACTGGGGTGCCTATGACCATTTTTATGAGAAAAAAATAGTTT
>JBARUM010000125.1:0-4373 GCA_049645725.1 Maribacter sp. | reverse complement strand
ATTTTAGATTGAGCAGGACTGGAGGCCGCAGTAATTTGTGCTTCTTCACGTTTTTGCAATAAATAAAGGTAAAGCGACTCCGTAGTTTGTTGCTGTCTTGTGATATCCGTAAGCTGTCTTTGATTTTTCGGAGCTGAATATCGTATGGAATTCATACGCGAGAGTTGTCCGGAAAGATTATTGACCTGCATTCCCAGATTGCGCTCCACTCCTTCTAAACTGGAGGTCATAGAACTTTTTAATGAATTCAACTGTTGATCTAAATTGACAATTATGGGGTTTTTTTCATCCGCACTTTGAAGAAGTCTGTTACGTTCAGCAACCAATTCATTATACTTGGCAGCTGTATTAGTAATGCTAGCATCGTTTAGACCTATGTTGGTAGGCAAAATTTCATACCCTTTCTCATTTGATACAAATTCCTTGACGCCGGAAGCTATGTTCAATTGTAATTTTGCGTTTTCTAACTCTTGACGATTTGCAGCTCCTACATTTAGTGCCAAATTCGCTTCGCTAGCAATATCATTTAATCCTCTAGTGGTTTTAAAATCCTCAGCAGTTTGATCGGCCGAGGTCAAATCCGAGGAAATATCCCTTATACGTTCATTAATAAACTCTGAGGTGCGATCAGCGATTTCTTTTTTGTCCAGAATGGCATTTTCATTATAAATCCCAATTAAACGATTTATAATGTCTTTTGCTTTTTCTTGAATTGGATCGTTGAGAGCTAACGTGATAATGTTGGAACCTTCTACCCCAGAATCAATTGCAATTTTTAGCTGATACATTAAAGCAAGGGTATATACAGGAGTGATATTAATTCTTAATTTTTTGTTCCTATATTCTTCAAAATGAGGCATATTAGGAGTTATGACAATATCTCCCATTGGGGTTGATATATTTTCACCGTACGAATAAATTTTTGTAGGACTATCGCTTTCAAGACTCAGACCAAAACTGCTATTCGAAGTTAATTCTAAATAAAACTCAAAAGCTGCATTATCAATTATTGAGTCGTTTGCAATAAAATTTAACTTTATAGGCTTTTTAAGATAGATTTCAGAATCTTTGATACTGCCTAAAGAAGTAATTTTTTGATTCAAATCTAAATCCTTGACCACTTTTATAAAATTAGAGGTGGAATTAAGTATTTGTATCTGATCTGTTACGGCGTTCATTGTTCCAACAATAGGACCAATATCAGAAAATGCGGAAAGTTCGGAACGACTATTGGTGTCCTCCAGAATTTCAATTTTTGCCATTGCCGCGTATTCCGGCGTAGCGTAACGTAAGAAAAAAAATGCTATGGTAAGGGCTAAAACCACTGATAAAAGAAACCATTTCCAATGTTTTGTGTAGGAAGATATAATCTCTTTAATGCCGGTTTCCATATTTTTCGAATTCTTGGTATTCAAGGTCATGATAGAACTATAAATTTTAGATTATGGAAACCCGTTTAGGTCCTTGTTAAAATAAGCACTGTAGACGTAATTAGAAGACTGGCGATTGAGACGAGCAATGAGGCTCTATTATCCAATGTTGAAGTTTTAATCGCAGAATTATTAGGTTCCACGTACACCACATCATTTTGAGTAAGGTAATAGACCGGAGAATTTAATGATTCCTTCTTGGTTAAATCAATGCGTGTGTAAACTTTTGTTCCATTGAAATCACGAATAACCAACACATTGTTTCTTTTC
This sequence comes from Maribacter sp., assembly GCA_049645725.1. GTDB lineage: Bacteria > Bacteroidota > Bacteroidia > Flavobacteriales > Flavobacteriaceae > Maribacter. Next base: position 2,673 of record JBARUM010000125.1, on the reverse strand, counting down.
CCTCTAATAGTCATGTCCCCCGCTAGTCCCAAGGCTTCTAATACCGTTATTTGCTCACCATTTACCACAAATGTACCAGCACCGTTTACCTCACCTAAAACCGTTACACTAAAATTTCTTAATCTTATATTTATTATGGGATCTTTTAAATAATCATTTAGTTCTTTTATTAAGAGAATTTTAGTTTCCTCCGGAGATAACCCTAAAATCTTAAGCTTACCTATGACTGGAAAATCAATTTCCCCGTTCTTATCAATTATATAATCCAGTTGTTCGGGACGCATACCACTCTCGCTATTCCCACTAAAAAGGTTAAAAGGTAAACTTGCCTGTTCATCTAAAGTAGATACCCGAATACTTACAACATCATCAATTTTAAACTTATTACTTATAGTATTGTCACTGACCAATGTTTCATAGTCCCCAGAGTTTTGGAAGTAAACGACGTCCTTTCTGGTCGCACATGAAGATATTACTAAAACTAAGAATATGGAAATACCAAAATTTTTGAACATATTTAAAATTTTTAATTGCAATTATAATTAAATTCTTATGATTGAATGACTTTTAATTTTACTTTATTCTCTTTTTCCAATCCTGTTTTGGAGTCTAAATCGCACAATTCCGAGTTATTGGAAATAAACTCGGGAACTATCTCCTTCATAAGCTTCACCGGATTACCGTTAAAAAACATGTTTGTAATACAAAGCTCATCAATTTTGGTTCTAGTCTTTATATAATCCAATGCCCTTACCTTGCTTATCTTTATTTTTTTATGATACGTTGGCAACGTATTTTCGCCATTTGCCAACAACTCTTCATAAAGCTTCTCTCCTGGCCGTAGGCCAGTAATTTTGATATCAATATCTTCTGGATATCGAAGCCCGGACAACTTGATCATGTTCTTTGCCAAATCAAAAATCTTGACGGATTCACCCATGTCAAAAATAAAAATTTCGCCACCCTTACCCATAGACCCAGCCTCTAGCACTAATTGTGAAGCCTCAGGAATGGTCATAAAATAACGAGTTATCTCCTTATGCGTGAGTGTCAACGGACCGCCCTTTTCAATTTGTTTTCTAAACAAAGGAATGACCGATCCATTAGAGCCTAAAACATTTCCGAATCTAGTGGTTATGAATTTAGTCCTATTTTCTTGTTGCATACATCCAATATACATTTCTGCAATTCGTTTACTCGCACCCATAACATTCGTAGGATTCACAGCTTTGTCAGTGGATACAAAAACGAATTTATCCACTCCATGGGCAACTGACAGGTCCGCTACCGTTTTGGTTCCTGCAATGTTAATTTTAATGGCCTCATAGGAATTATACTCCATCAAGGGCACATGCTTGTAAGCGGCCGCATGAAAAACCACATCAGGTTTATGCTCCTCAAATATTGCGTTAAGCCTATTCTTATCTCTTACATCGCTCACCAAGGGAATAAAATTGTGGAATCCGTTTTGCTTTAATTCCTGTTGGAGGTCATAGAGCGGAGATTCTGCTTGATCCACAATGATTAAAGATCGATAAGAATAGGTACAGATTTGCCTTACGATTTCACTCCCAATAGATCCAGCTCCCCCAGTAACCAATACAATCTTGTCGGATAGTTCCGTGGCAATTTTACTATTTCTTATTTTAATAGGTGCTCTATCCAGTAAATCCTCAATCTGCACTTGTTTTATTTGGGAAACCTTTAGCTCTCCGTTGATCCAATCCTCTATGGGAGGAACGATTTTTACCAGAACGGGGAAATCCACTAAACCTTCTACCAAAGACCGCAATCGCTTTGAGTTAATGTTCTGCATGGAGAAGATAATCTCTGCAATATCGTTTTTTACTATGAATTTTTCATTTAATACATCTTTACCGTAAACAGGAACCCCATTTATACTTTTCCCAACCTTCTTCCTATCTTTATCGATATAACCAATGACCCTTATATTGCTTTTGGAGTGATTGGTAATAGCACTATGAGTCAAAATACCGGATTCCCCTGCTCCATATATCATAACTTTCTTCATAGCTCTCGTATCGCCCAACAATTGATAATAAAAAGCTTTAAAAATATACCTGGATGCCGTTAAGGCAACGAAACTTATTAAACTATTAATGATTATTATTGATAATGGAATGGTAAAATCATTTACAAACTCAAAATGCCTGTTCACCAAGACTAAGAAAATAACCAAGATACTAGACATGCAGATGGCATTGAAAAGGTTATAAACGTCTCTAACACCCGTATGTCTAACAACCCCTTTGTATGACCCTACTATCAAGAATGAAATCAAGGCGGCTAAAACAATCAAAGGAAGTTGAATTATTAACTTTTCAACTTCAAAATCCAATGTAAGGTTGAACCTTATTACATAAGATAGAATAAATGAAAAACTGACCACTATAAGGTCGATAGCCAATACTAGCCATTTTGAAGCGTAACGTTTTGCATTAAGTGCTAAATATTCTTGCAACATTGGGGTGTCTTTAATTAATGTTTTTAGTGATTATTTTTACAACTCGTTCCAAATCTGATTTCGACAAATTGGAACCACTAGGTAAACATAATCCTCGTTCGAACAAGTCTGAGGAAGTGCCATCTGAAAAATGAAGATTATCCTTAAAAACCGGTTGCAGATGCATTGGTTTCCAAAGTGGTCTCGAT
>JBARUM010000124.1:0-6195 GCA_049645725.1 Maribacter sp. | reverse complement strand
ATATCTTAAAATTACATATCAATAAATATAATATCATCATTTTAAGAAAGATATAATATATATTTAACATTATCAAAACGTTGCAGTTATCTTCAAAATATAATTGGGTCAAAATAATTACTTGTAGAGCATACTTTTATCATAATAAACCTTGGCGTTACGTAGAAAATCAAAAACCCGCTACATGTTAGTAACGGGTTTTTCGTTCTTTGATTGATGGATTTTTTTTAACTGCCCAAAGCACTATCTAGTACTGCCAATGCATCGGTAGCATTGGAAAGTTCCGCATATTTTTGCACAGAGTAGCCTTGGTTACTCTTTATTCTAAGATTTGCACCATGATCTATAAGTATTTGTAATACCTCTGCCTTATTATAACGGGCAGCATACATAACCGGTGTCATGCCTAAAGATTTTTTATTTACATCTTCACCGAGTTCTATCATACGTTTTACCATATCAATATCACCTTGCATGACCGCCTTACAAAAAGAACTAAGTTCAACTTCTGTAACACCTGTTTCAGTAGCAAATTTAAAATTAGATTGTGTTTCACTGGCCATTAGGCCGTTGCCCAAAAACAGAAATGCCAAGGACAATGTTAAAATTGTTTTTTTCATGATGAATGAATTTAATTGATGAATAGATTTTGATTATATAAATATAGACGCCTTCTATCACCTTTTGTTTCACCATTAACAGTTAAATAACTAAATTTTAACAAACCTCAACTGTTTAACGTTAAAATAATTAACACTGCGTTGATTCATTTGTAAAAAAGGTAGTGCAGATAATAGCTTAAATAGCTAAATCATACTATTTTTGACACTTAAATTTCTACTTAAAGAATGAACAAAAAAGTAATTTTGATGATTTTAGACGGCTGGGGTAAATCCCCAGACCCTAAAGTTTCCGCAATTGACAACGCCAATACCCCCTATATTGATTCCCTGTATGAAAATTACCCTAACGCAACACTTAGAACAGATGGTCTTAATGTTGGTCTACCTGAAGGACAAATGGGTAATAGTGAAGTTGGTCATATGAATCTAGGTGCAGGTAGAGTGGTTTATCAAGAACTTACGAGAATAAATCTCGCTGTTCAAAATAACACGCTAAAAGATGAAAAAGTTTTAGTAGATGCCTTTGAATACGCCAAAACTAATGGTAAAAAAGTACATTTTTTAGGCTTGCTTAGCGATGGCGGTGTCCATTCCCACATAAATCACCTAAAAGGTTTACTTACTGCTGCGGATGACAATGGACTTAAGGATGTTTATATACATGCCTTTACGGATGGCAGGGATGTAGACCCCAAAGCAGGTATCGCTTACGTTAAAAGTTTACAGGAACACATGTCCAAAACTACGGGCAAAATCGCAACCGTAATAGGTCGTTACTACGCCATGGATCGCGATAATCGTTGGGAAAGGGTAAAACTGGCTTATGATGCTATAGTTCATGGAATTGGGAAAAAAACAGAAAATATAATTGAAAGTCTAAAAGCCAATTATACCAAGGATGTAACCGATGAGTTTATAAAACCATTAATTACATATACAAACGGCAATATTGAAGAAAATGATGTTGTGATTTTTTTCAACTTTAGAACAGATAGGGGTCGGGAGCTTACCAATATGCTCTCCCAAAATGATTTTCCAGAATACAACACTAAAAAATTAAAGCTGTATTATGTTACCATGACCAATTATGACGACAGTTTTAAAGGAATTCAAGTAATCTTCAATAAGGATAACCTTACGGAGACGATTGGAGAAGTATTGGCAAAAGCCGGAAAAAAACAGATTAGAATAGCGGAAACTGAAAAATATCCGCATGTTACCTTCTTTTTCTCGGGAGGACGAGAAGAGCCTTTTGAAGGTGAAAGTAGAATTTTACGAAATTCCCCTAAAGTTGCTACTTATGACTTAAAACCTGAAATGAGCGCATATGATTTGACGGAGGCCCTAGTAGAAGATTTAAAAAAACAAGACGCTGATTTTGTTTGTCTTAATTTTGCCAATGGAGATATGGTTGGTCATACCGGCATTATGGAAGCAGCAATAAAAGCTTGTGAAGTGGTGGATAAATGTGCTAAAAAAATTATTGAAACAGGTTTAGAAAACGGATATTCTACCTTGCTGATCGCAGATCACGGTAATTGCGAAACTATGATTAATCCTGATGGCTCGCCACATACGGCTCATACCACTAACCCAGTGCCCATTATTTTAATTGATAAAGACTTAAAAGAAATCAAGAATGGTGTCCTTGGTGATATAGCTCCTACTATTTTAAAAATGATTGGAGTAACACAACCTAAAGCAATGACGTGCAAATCATTGATTTAAAGCTAATGGGCCTTAAATCTATAAAATCAGGGAAAAGTATTGCCTTACCTTTGTAAATTATGATAAAGATAAAATCTGCAGAAGAAATTGAACTAATGCGTGATAGCGCACTGATTGTTTCCAAAACATTGGGAATGATTGCGGGTGAGATAAAACCAGGGGTCAATGCCTTATATCTTGATAAGCTAGCAGAGCAATTTATTAGGGACCAGGGCGCCGACCCCGGATTTTTAGGCATGTACGGCTTTCCTAATACACTTAACATGAGTCCAAATGCCCAGGTGGTACATGGAATTCCTAATTCAGAGCCCTTAAAAGACGGTGATATTATATCCGTGGATTGCGGTGCTATAAAAAATGGTTATTATGGTGACCATGCCTATACTTTTGAAGTTGGGGAAGTGGATGAAGAAACAAAAAAGCTTTTACGTATTGCCAAAGAATCCCTTTACATCGGTATTCGACAATTCAAGATAGGAAACCGGGTTGGTGACGTTGGTTTTGCTATTCAGAATCATTGTGAAAGTTATGGTTATGGTGTTGTTAGGGAATTGGTAGGACATGGTTTGGGGAAAAAATTACATGAAAGTCCTGAAATGCCAAATTACGGGCGAAGAGGAAGAGGCAAAAAATTTGTTAATGGAATGACGGTAGCCATTGAGCCAATGATTAATATGGGCACAAAAAATATAAAACAATTAAAAGACGGCTGGACCATTCTTACCGCGGACGGAAAACCTAGTGCACATTTTGAACATGATGTAGCACTAGTAAATGGTAAACCAGAATTACTCTCCACCTTCCAATATATTTATGACGCATTAGGTATTAAAAGCGATGAAGAAGATGAATTTAGACAAACTAAATTAAAGTCTTAGGCCTGAAAGAAGATGAAGAAAATTTTTCGCTTTTTTCTCAACATCATACCTAGACCCCTCCTTATAAAACTTAGTTACCTTATTAGACCTTTGTTCGCCTTTTACTATAAAGGCAATACGTATGAGGATCCTATAGATGGAAAAAAATTCAAGAGTTTTCTACCCTATGGCTACGAAAAACCTAGAGAAAATGTGCTGTCACCTTCTACCCTATCCTTAGAAAGACATCGATTACTTTGGTTATACCTTAAGAACGAAACTACTTTTTTCACAGCTCCGTCAAAAGTGCTGCATTTTGCTCCAGAACAAGCCTTCTATAAGCGATTCAAAAAACTGAAACATATAAACTATACTACAACAGACCTTAATTCTCCCCTTGCAGATGTGAAAGCGGATATTTGTAATCTCCCCTTTGAGGATAATATGTTTGATGTTATTCTTTGCAACCATGTCTTGGAACATATCCCTAACGACATTAAGGCAATGGAAGAACTATATCGTATTTTAAAACCAAATGGTTGGGGTATTTTTCAAATTCAACAAGATATAAATCGACAAGAAACTTTTGAAGATAACTCTATTACGGATAAAAAGGAAAGAGCTAAAATATTTGGCCAATACGACCATGTGCGTATTTACGGTATGGATTATTTTGAAAAACTAAGAAATGTCGGTTTTAAAGTTGAAGCTGTGGATTATACCAAAGAAATCCCTATCCTGGATGTGGAAAGGTATAGATTGGCCAAAGGCGAACTTATTCCATTAATCCGCAAATAATTAATGTACTACAAGTTCCTTAAAACCTGTCGTTAAAAACTCCTGCGTTTCTCCATGTTCATCTAAATAAATTATATAGGCCTCTAAGCTCCTATTTTGTGAAATAAGATTGAAGGCCTTCTCCAAATCCATTGCCATAAAAGCAGTGGCATAGGCATCTGCCGTTGCACAATTGTTCGCTAATACTGTAACGCCTAGTGTATTTGAATTTTTGGTATAGCCGGTTTTAGGGTCTATAGTGTGTACATATTTTTTTCCTGTTTGCTCATCAATCCTAAACTTTCTATAATTACCCGAGGATGCAAGCGCTCTATCTTTCAAATTGATTAGAAGTTTGAGCTCGCGCCCTTCCGTTATTTGTGGATCATCTATTCCGACTACCCAAGGTTTTTCCTTAATTTCATTAACACCCTTGGCAACCAGTTCACCACCCACTTCTATTAAGTAGTTTTCTATCCCCTTTTTATCCAGCAAAACCGCTAACCTATCAATGGCATATCCTTTTGCAATAGCATTAAAATCGATATATATATTAGGTGCCGTTTTTTTTATTCTATTATCTGGAGTAAGAGATACCTTATCAAAACCAACAAAATGGAGAAGGCTATCTATTTTAGCACTATCCATTTTAATCTGCTGTTCCGGACCAAAACCCCATGCATTTACCAAAGTGCCTACCGTTGGATCAAAATAACCATCTGTAGCTTTGTAAATTTGTTTTGAAAGATTATAAACTTCTTTAAACATGTGGTCTATTTCTATACTAGCAACACCCTTGTTTATTTTAGAAATATCTGAATTTGGAATATAGGTAGATAAAGATTGATTAACCACGTTAAAAACCGAATCTATTTCACTCTTAAAATTCAATTTTTCGTTCGACATATAAATAATACTATAAGTCGTACCCAAAGCCTTACCCGTAGATTTATTTTGAACAATATTATGTTCCCCACAGGAAACAAGCAAACAAAAGGTAAAAATCAAAGGATATAATCTCATCTTCATATTTCTATTAAGCCATCATAATCCACAATGTATTCTTCGTTTAAATACACGGGCAAATTATAATCACTAGCGTTTACTAAGCCCACTGGCGCATAAAAAGTTCTAGCTTCAAATTTCAGCGCATGTTCTTTCATTTTGTTCAAATCCACTTTATAAAACTCCAAATCTTTAGGGTCTCCAGGGTATTCAATACTTTTTACAACTACAAAGTGGAGCTTTTTATCTTTTGTGCAAACGAACTGTGGATTTTTTTTAAGATCACTATTGACGGTCAAAAACTCAAACCCGTCAGATTCTAAATATTTACCGACTATATTCATAGCCAAATTATGAAGTTCTTGCTCTGTTAATGGTTGCATAATTACGCTTACTTATTCTTTCCTCACATAGAAGGAAAATGTAGTTATGAAAAAACCGATAGCATGCTGCTATCGGTTTAGAATTTTACTTCCTTGACGCTAAGCAATTATCCCCCAAAGTCGTCAAAACGGATATGCTCGTCTGGTATACCAAAATCCTCACCCATTTTCTGAACCGCTTTATTCATTAAAGGTGGTCCACAGAAATATAGTTCTATATCCTCCGGAGAATCGTGATGATTTAAATAGTTATCTATCACACAGTTATGTATAAAACCAACAAAACCGTCACCAGGAGCATCTATGTTCTCCTTAACTTTCCATTTATCCTCTTCCATTGGCTCAGAAAGTGCCAAATAAAATTTAAAGTTTGGAAACTCTTCTTCTAACTTGTAAAAATGGTCTAAGTAAAATAGTTCTCGCTTAGAACGACCTCCGTACCAATACGTAACTTTTCTATTGGTCTTTAACGTTTTGAACAAGTGATATAAGTGCGAGCGCATTGGAGCCATTCCAGCACCACCGCCCACATACAACATTTCAGATTCTGACTCATTAATGAAAAATTCACCGTAAGGCCCAGAAATAACTACTTCATCACCTTTCTTGAGATTGAAAATATATGACGATGCTACACCAGGGTTTACATCCATCCAACCATTTTTAGCACGATCCCATGGCGGGGTTGCAATACGTACATTCAACATAATCTCTCTTCCCTCTGCCGGAAAAGAAGCCATTGAATACGCTCTTTCTACCGTTTCTGGATTTTTCATTACCAAAGGCCACAAATTAAATTTATCCCATTCAGCCTGAAACTTA
>JBARUM010000123.1:0-2887 GCA_049645725.1 Maribacter sp. | reverse complement strand
AAGCAGCAAAACACACTTTCATATGCTTTTACTATTACCTTCGGCTCTTTAGTATCAGGCCCTGCGGCAATCAAAGCGGTCTTCGCTTTCATAGCCACAGTTTTAAGCCTATCTAAAATGAAAGATTATTGATGAAAAAGAACCTTACAACTGACCATAAAACACCTATATTCAATGTTTAACACTTTATTTTTAAAAGATTTTCCGGTATCTTAAAGGAAAATTGTTTGATTATGAAGTTTTGGCTCAGAATATCTGTTATTTCGATTGTTATCACCTTGACAAATTTCTGCGCTGCACAGAAAAGTTCTACAGGCACAATCGATTTAAAATATAAAGAACACTTCCAACATGTTCGCGAATCCGTACACCTACATTTAAACAAGAACACTTTTTTCATAGGGGAAGAAATTTGGTGGGCTGCTTATGTTTATAATAAGAAGCTGGGCAAACCATCCAGTGAAACAATGAACCTATACGTAGGGCTTTATAACAGTGATGGCAAACAAATAAGAAGAGAGTTATTCCTTGCTGAAAATGGTATGACAAACGGCAGTTTTAATTTGGATAGTGACCTTAAAAGCGGTACATATTTCGTGAAGGCCGGTACGAAATGGATGAAGAATTTTAATGAAGATGTTGATTTTCTAAAGGAAATCAACATAGTAAATATACCTACCGATACAAACTCCAATATCACGACCATGTACGATCTTCAGGTATTTCCGGAAGGCGGACACCTTCTGGCAAACGTAAACAATACAGTGGGTTTTTACGCATCTGACGAATACGGCAAAGGCCTGAAAATCACCAAAGGATTTCTCTACAAAAACGACGAAGAGCAAGTAACTACCTTGTATAACAATGAATATGGAATGGGTAAAGTAAGTTTCCTTTATAACAGGGATAACACCTACACCATAAAGGCTTTTTTAGAAAACGGCGAGGTGCTTGAAAAAGAAATACCAAGACCTGAGGATAATGGTATCGCAATCAACATAAACAATATTATTGAGGATAAACTTCTAATCGTTCTGAAGACAAATGAAGCGACTTTACCCTACATTAAAGGAAAAGAATTTCACTTGGCGGTACATAGAGATGGTCTTATGACGCTCAAAACCTTGTCAATCAATGAGACGGAAAGAACCATAACCATTGCTAAGGACAAACTTCTCACCGGAACAAATATCGTCACTCTTTTTGACCAAGAATTAAATCCTATCGCAGAAAGACTGCTCTTCAACTACAACAATTTGAACCTTGGAAAACTTCTGTTAGACAAACCAGTTGTCAGAAGCAAAGATTCACTATCCATAAAAATCAATGCTTTTTCAAAAGACAACACGTCCTTTTCACTTAGCTTATCCGCGTTACCTGCAGAAACCTTGGCCGGAAACTTTAATAACAATATTATCTCGGATTTTTTACTGAAACCCTATTTGAAATCATCAATCGAAAATCCTTCCAGATACTTCACCGAAATTGATAGGATAAAGGAATATGAACTGGATCTGGTCCTTCTAAACCAAGGCTGGAGTCGCTATGACTGGAACAGCATTTTTGATGGTGCCCAAGAGATAAAGCATCCATTCGAATCTGGGATTTCGGTATCGGGAAGCATCAAGTCCAGAATAAAAAAAGGAGAGGAATTGGCTATAAACCAAGGAGATTTCTTTGAAATGTTATTTCTTGATGTACAAGATTCAACGAATTTTCGAATAACCGATTTTCAAAAGCGCAACGGAGACACCTTAAGGCTTACACTGCAGGGCAAAAATAAAAAGCTTAGAAAACCAGATATTGAAATAGACTTTTTGAGCGACCTCTTATTTAAGGATTCCATTTTAAAGAAAGAAATGAAAAATATTGGTTTTGATTTTATTGATAGAGAGTCCAAAACAGGGACTCAAGAAAATAATGAAGCCCTGTTTGAAAACGATAGAACTATTGTGCTTGATGAAGCGATCGTGACCGAGGACAAACCTGAGAAAAAACTTACCCGAAAATCTCCCTTGGTAAACTCTTCTTTTACAGGATTTAAGATTACCGAAAAGGAAATCAGAAGAAATATATTCTTAACCGATTTTATAGCAAAGAATGGTTTTCGCGTTTTTATTAGCCCTATAACCGGAATGGTTTTTATAGCTAATACAAGACCTGCAAGTGGTCCAGTAAAAATTTATGAGAACGATATTGAGGTCGTAGACCGCACTCAACTTTTATACGTGCCAATGGAGCAAATAGATGAAATTTATATGGAGAGAAACGGAGCCGCAGGTGACTTCGATGCCAGTGGTGGCGTAATACGTATTTATAGAAAAGAGGGAGCTACGTTCAGGCCGAGTTCATCTAGTTTTGCTGAGAAGCTGGTAGAGAATAGTTTTACAAGACCAAAAGAATTTTACAGGCCAAAGTATCTCTCTTTCGAAAACGAAAACTTTCTCAACTATGGTGTCATTCATTGGGAGCCAAAGTTGAAGACCAACAAAATGGGCGAGGCCATTATCACCATTCCCAATAACGGACTAAAAAGCTTTAGGCTGTTTATATAGGGAATGGGTGAGGATGGAGCGCTACTGCACTATTCCGGCAAAGTAGAACTTTAAATTAGTGCTTTAAATTATCATCCGAATTATCCTCACGATATTTACAGCAGGGGTGTACACTTTCATATGCCTCTTCTGTTGCCTTCAGTTCCTTGGTATCATGCCCGACGGCAACCAAAGCGGCCTTCACTTTTATTGGATTTTTTTCTAATAGAACATGAGTCGTTTAAAAAATCCGTTTAGGCAATTTTAAACGAGATATACTTTATACCCTATGCAGACTAATTTCCAACTTATTTGATTTCATTTAAGTTCCAATCATGTAGATAGTATGATAT
>JBARUM010000122.1:0-11091 GCA_049645725.1 Maribacter sp. | reverse complement strand
TTGCAGAACGTTGTGAAATAAAGTTCGTCAGGGAGGTTTTGGATGGACCCTTACCATCCGTAAAATTGGATTTTTCCATTTTCCCGGAACGAAACGCTTCGCCATTAGTTACAAAGACTATGGGAAGGGAAATAACCCAAGAATTATTGGAATTAATTTAGGAACCGTACTTATCTTGATATTTACACCTAGCTAAAATACGCCTGCCTTGTTACTGATTTTTAGCTTTTCACAAATAATTGGTTTCTATGGTGCTAAGCATTCCTATTTAATTGCTCCAATTTGGTTAGTAGTAAAAGCTTCTAACCTAGAAAATAAACTAGATTCCTATATTAAGGAATCGTAACTATATTTCTTACTGTTTAGATTGAAATTTAGAATTCACTAGCTTCAACTGAGGCATTTGTTTTTTACCACCATCAACCCTTGTTCTCCAAGTTGCTAAAGGAATAAAACAGATACTATCCAACCATCAATATACCCTATTTTAACATATTACAATTCAATCCTACTGCTTCCTATTCTCGACCTTAACGACTATCTTTGTTGTTTAGAATGAGTATACATAATGAAGCTAGATAAAAAAGACGTTTTAAAGGCATTAGAAAATATTACGGTTCCCGGTGAAGGCCAGAATATGGTAGAAAGTGGTGCTGTAAAGAACATACAGATATTTGGTGATGAGGTAGAGGTTGATATTACAATCGCTAATCCAAGCCTACAGGCTCGTAAAAAGACCGAAGTGGAGATATTGAAAATCATCCACAAAGAGGTTTATGAGAAGGCAAAAATCAAGATAAATATTAAGGTAGATGCTCCGGCAAAACCAAAAACCAATGAGATAAAGGGAAAGCCTTTACCTGGTATTAAAAATATAATCGCCGTGGCCTCTGGAAAAGGGGGTGTAGGTAAATCTACGGTTACTGCAAATTTAGCGGTGACACTGGCAAAAATGGGCTTCAAGGTAGGTTTGTTAGATGCGGATATTTACGGACCTTCCATGCCAATTATGTTCGATGTTGCCCAAGAAAAGCCTTTGGCGGTGAACGTTAACGGAAAATCGAAAATGAAACCGGTAGAAAGTTATGGTGTAAAACTACTTTCTATTGGGTTCTTTACACAGCGAGATCAAGCCGTAATTTGGAGAGGTCCTATGGCTTCAAAAGCGTTGAACCAAATGATTTTTGATGCGCATTGGGGAGAGATAGACTTTATGCTCTTGGACCTTCCTCCCGGAACGGGGGATATTCATTTGAGTATCATGCAAGCCATGCCGGTAACGGGCGCAGTGGTGGTGAGTACCCCTCAAGAAGTGGCATTGGCAGATGCCCGTAAGGGAGTAGCCATGTTCCAACAGGATTCCATTAACGTTCCTGTTTTGGGTATCGTAGAGAATATGGCCTATTTTACTCCTGAAGAACTTCCTGATAATAAATATTATATATTTGGTAAGGAAGGTGCCAAACATCTGTCTGAAGACCTAAAGGTTCCTTTCTTAGGGGAAATTCCTTTAGTGCAAAGTATTCGGGAAGCTGGCGATGTTGGTCGCCCAGCTGCATTACAGACCGCAACTGCAATTGAACGTGCTTTTGAAGAGATTACCAAGAATGTAGTACAGGAAGTAGTAAGAAGGAACAAAGATATACCGCCGACTGAGGCGATTAAAATAACAACAATGGCGGGTTGTGCCGCTGTTAAAAAGAAGTAGCTATGGCAACAATGACTGCAGATGAACTAAGAAGTAATGTGGAGAAGGCATTGGAAGAAATACGACCTTTTTTACAAAGTGACGGTGGTGATATTTCTTTAATTTCCATTGACAATAACAATTCTGTAAAAGTGAAGTTAGAGGGTGCTTGTGTAGGTTGTTCCGTGAATCAGATGACGCTAAAAAGTGGTGTAGAAATGACCATCAAGAAATATGCGCCGCAGATTGAAGAGGTCATCAATATTAGTTAGAAGAATTGATAAAAGTCATAAAAAGAAAGTGATCACAGCAGTAGTTTTGCTGTGATTTTTAATTTGATTTCTGTATGATTAAAACAGATATATTAATAATAGGTGCAGGCCCCACGGGTCTTTTTGCTGTTTTTGAGGCAGGTTTATTACAATTAAAGTGTCACCTTATAGATGCATTACCGCAAGCAGGCGGACAATGTTCTGAAATCTATCCAAAAAAACCCATATATGATATTCCCGGTTTTCCTGAAGTACTAGCAGGGGATTTAGTGGATAATCTCATGGAACAGATAAAACCTTTTCAACCTGGGTTTACTTTAGGGGAACGTGCACAGACAATTGAAAAACTTGAAGACGGTTCTTTCATCGTAACTACGAACAAGGGAACAAAACACCATGCGCCAATAGTTGCTATTGCCGGTGGGCTTGGTAGTTTTGAGCCTAGAAAGCCACTATTGGAAAATTTGGCAAAATATGAAGATAATGGAGTTGCTTATATTATTAGGGATCCAGAAGTCTATCGGGATAAAAAAGTGGTTATTGCCGGGGGTGGGGATTCTGCTTTGGATTGGTGTATCTTTTTAGCGGATGTAGCATCCAAAGTAACTTTAGTACACCGGAGGAGTGAATTCCGAGGTGCTTTGGATTCGGTTGAAAAAGTACAGCATCTTAAAAATGAAGGTAAAATTGACCTAATAACCCCTGCCGAGATTGTTAAATTAAGCGGAGAGAACTGCCTAGAATCTGTGACGGTTAAAAAAAACGATGAAGAAGAACCTATTACTTTAGAAGTGGATAATTTTATTCCCCTATTTGGATTATCTCCGAAATTGGGACCTATTGCGGACTGGGGCTTGGAGATTGAAAAAAATGCGATTAAGGTGGACAACACCTTGGACTACCAAACCAATATTCCTGGGATTTATGCTATTGGTGATGTAAATACTTATCCCGGAAAACTAAAATTGATACTTTGCGGGTTCCATGAGGCAACCTTAATGTGCCAAAGCGCATATCAACGTATTTATCCGGAAAAGAAATATGTTATGAAATACACCACGGTGGGTGGAGTCACAGGATTTGATGGAAGTAAAAAAGAAGCTCCGAAAGCAGTTGTAAAAGCGATAGATTGATAAAATAAAAATGACGGATATCAGAATTAAGATTACGGATAGAGAAGGAGTGCTGCATGAAATTGACGCCCCGACCGATATGAATATGAACTTGATGGAAGTGGTACGTTCGTATGAGCTTGCCCCAGAAGGTACCATTGGTATATGTGGTGGTATGGCCATGTGCGCCTCCTGTCAGTGTTACATAAAGTCTGACCATACACTTCCAGAGAAATCCGATGACGAAGAGGCTATGTTATCTGAGGCCTTTAATGTCGAGGATAATTCCCGCCTCGGCTGCCAACTTCATATTACGGAGGCCATGGATGGGCTAGAGGTAGAATTGGCCCCAGAAGAAGCTTAAGTAGAACGCAATAGTTTGTTTTACTAAAACCCGTTTGCAATACTTATTTTTGCGCCAATGACAGGCACAAACGAACACAGTCTTCTACCATTACTCAAAACTCATTTTGGATACGATAACTTTAAACCCAATCAGTTAGCGGTTATTGAGGATGTCTTGGATAAAAAAGACGTTTTGGCCATTATGCCCACGGGTGGGGGAAAATCCTTGTGCTATCAATTAACGGCCCTAGCTTTAGAAGGGACCGCTATAGTCATAAGCCCTTTAATTGCCTTGATGAAGGATCAAGTAGATGTGCTCAAGGCGAACGGTATCTCTGCTGCGTACTATAATAGTTCGCAAACGGCGGAAACACAACAAGCTATTTTTAAACAGTTACAAGAAGGCGAATTAAAACTTTTCTATATAGCTCCGGAAAGCTTGGTTTTTATAAATAGTGTTTTAGAAACTATTACCATAAGCATTTTTGCAGTGGATGAAGCGCATTGTATCTCATCTTGGGGACATGATTTTAGACCTGCTTATACCCAATTGGGAAGCTTAAAAGAAAGATTTCCATCCGTTCCGATTATTGCGCTTACGGCCACTGCGGACAAGACCACCCAAGAAGATATCGTTTCGCAATTAAATGTTCCCAAGGCAACACAACATTTGGCTTCTTTTAACCGTCCCAACCTGTTTTTAGAAGTAAAACCTGCCCAAGACCGAATAAAACATATTCTTGAATTCTTGGGGGAACGCCCTAATGAGAGTGGAATCATTTACTGTTTAAGTAGAAAGAGTACAGAGACCATAGTGATCAAACTTGTAGCCTCTGGTTTCAAGGCACTAGCCTACCATGCAGGGATGTCCGCAGCGGAACGAAATAGGGCGCAGGAGGATTTTATAACGGATAAAACACCTATCGTAGTGGCGACTATTGCCTTTGGAATGGGTATTGACAAAAGTAATGTTCGCTGGGTGATACATTATAATCTCCCAAAAAATATTGAGGGATATTATCAAGAAATCGGTCGTGGCGGTAGAGACGGACTGCCTGCTCACGCCTTGTTATTTTATAGTTTTGGTGATGTTGCTCAATTACGCAGGTTTATTTCAAGTAGTGAAAATGCAAACGTTGAATATGCCAAGCTAGAACGAATGCAACAATTCGCGGAAGCCCTAAGTTGCCGCAGAATTGCCTTATTGAACTATTTTGGGGAACACGCCATTAAAGGCTGTGGTAACTGTGATATATGTATCCGCCCGCCCGCTTATTTTGATGCGACTGTATTGGCACAAAAAATTTGTTCGGCGATTGCTCGGCTAGGCGAAAGAGAGGCCATGGGAACGGTCATTGATGTGCTAAGGGGAGCCCAAAATGCCCAAGTACTTGAGAAAGGATATCAAAATATTAAGACCTATGGCGCTGTTAAGGATGTTTCCTGGCAAGATTTGCAGCAATATGTTATTCAGCTCTTAAATCAGGGGGTGTTGAGCATCAATTTTAAAGAAGGAGCACGTCTAGAGTTGACTCCACTTGCCAAAGAGGTGCTTTATTTTCAGAAAGAGGTTCAATTGGCTACGTTGCAAAAGGTAGCTGATAGGCCTAAGCGAGAATCGAAATCACGTACGGCAAAAACAGGACTTTTTGAAAAACTGTGTGTACTTCGTCATCAAATTGCAACAGCGGAGGGAGTTCCTGCCTATGTTGTTTTTGGTGATGCCAGTTTAAAGGATATGGAGCTTAAACTTCCTAAGAATGAAACTGAATTTATGGAAGTTTCCGGGGTAGGGCAGGCAAAGTTAGAAAAGTACGCTACCCTGTTTTTAAAAGAAATAGCCATACATAAACCAAGTAAGAAATCTAAAGTGGCCACGCACTTAAAGTCCTTGAATCTGTTTAAGGAGGGTTTGTCCATTTCTGAAATTGCTGTGCAAAGGACTATTTCTGAAAATACGGTATATGGACATTTGGTAAAGGCAAACATGGATGGCAAAACTGTTGATTTGCACCAGTTTCTAACAGGTGAAGAATTGGACAGTATAGCCGATGCGAAAGAAGACTTGGAAAGTGCGGAGAGTCTTAAAGCATTTTTTGAATATTTTGAGGAAAAAATACCTTATTGGAAATTAAAAATAGGATTGTATTTATTGGATAATGAGTAATTAGAATACAGTTAAAATTACGTTGAGCTTGATTCTTAAGATTGAAATTTGAATTATTATATTCTCGCTTGATAGGTAAATAAATTATAATACCTACCCTCGGTAGCGATCAGTTCATCATGGGTTCCTTGTTCCGCTATTTTTCCATTTTCGATGACCAGAATTTGGTTTGCTTTTCTGATGGTACTTAGTCGGTGGGCTATAACAAAAGTGGTTCTTCCTGCGGTCAATGTGGCCAGACTTTTTTGAATCAATGCTTCACTCTCCGTATCCAGATTTGAAGTTGCTTCATCGAGAATTAGAATTTTTGGGTCTGCCAATACGGCACGGGCTATGGCGATTCGTTGTCGTTGTCCGCCAGATAGTTTCACCCCTCGTTCGCCGATTAAAGTTTCCAGGCCATCCTCGAACCTGTCCGTAAATTCATCTACATAAGCCGCTTTTACCGCTGCTTGCAGTTCTTCCTCCGTAGCATTGGGTCTAGGAAAGAGTATGTTCTGCCGTATGGTGCCTTCAAAAAGAAATTCATCTTGAAGTACTACCCCTAAATTTTTTCGATAACTGTTCAAGTTTACTTTAGAGATATCGTTTCCGTCTATGGTTATAGTACCGGATTCAGGATTTAGAAACGTAGCTGCTAAACCAGCTATGGTGCTTTTTCCAGAGCCCGAACTTCCGACCAATGCTACCACAGAGCCTGATTTTACTTCAAAACTTATGTTGTGCAATACATCCTTGTCCTCTTCATAGGCAAAGGATACATCATTGAAAACAATATCACCTTTTAGCTTGTCCAGGATAACGGTTCGGTTTTCTTCATCGGATTCGGGCGTCTTATTCATCAGTTCTTCGGTTCGGTCTAGCCCTGCCAGTGCTTCAGTCAGCTGACTGCCGATATTACTCATTTGTACGATAGGGGCTATCATCAGTCCTAATAAAAAAGTAAAGGTTAGAAACTCTCCAATAGTCAGTTCGTCCATCATTATCTTGTACCCGCCAATACCCATAATTCCGGTGGTAGCAATGCCTAATAGGAAAGTGGAAGAACTGGTCATAAAAGCTGTTGCCGTTAAACTCTTTTTTACATTTTGAAAAAGTTTTTCGACACCTTCTTCAAAAATCTTGTTTTCTTGGGCTTCAGCATTAAACCCTTTGATAACACGCACACCACCAAGAGTTTCCGTGAGTCTACCAGTCACTTCTGCATTTATTTTTCCTCGATTTCTAAAGATGGGTCTAATTATTTTGAAAGCTTTTAAAGCGATTAGTGCAAAAATAGCAAGTGGAATAAGTGTGAAGAGGGTCATTGTCCAACTAATTTGCAAAAGAAGTATAAGGGATACTACTGCGGTAATGGTGCCACCCACCAATTGTACCAATCCGGTGCCGATAAGATTTCGGACACCTTCCACATCGGTCATGATCCTGGATACCAAGGCCCCTGATTTTGCATTGTCAAAAAAACGTATAGGCAAGGAAAGCACTTTTTTCTGTACCTGGGCCCTTAGTTCCGAAATCAAGTATTGTGCTTGAACGCTTAATATTTTTGTCAGTAAAAATGAAGTAACTGCTTGTATGAAAATGGCAATAGCCACGGCGCCTACAAGCCATTTTAAAAATTTTATATCCTTGTTCGGGATAATATCATCCATTAAATATTTCAAGGATAAGGGTGCTACAAAACTTGCCGCTTTGCTAATTACAATTAAAAGTAAGCCAATAAATACCAGGTTGCGCCTAGGCCAAATAATAGTTTTAAATGCGGTAAGAATACTAACTTTTTTTTCTGGCATTAAATCAATTTTAATTGGGATACGTTACAAATTTCATTGAACAATGAAAGCAGTGTATAAAGGTAGGTATTCTAGAAAAAGAATTTGATTTTATAAAAGTATTAAAGGTAAAGCATGGGCCAAAAGGAAAATAAAAGCAATCGTACGTTAGTTTAGGTGGGTTGTTTACGACCAAAACGAGCATACAACTAACTAATACATCAAATTCATTATGAAGAAAATTATAAGCGTATTCGTACTATTGTTTTCCCTTGGCCTTACGATACTTACTGCACAAGAGGGGCATGCTCCGGCCAAAAAGAGAACATTCCCTACCAATTTATCTACCCAAGAGGCCAATGTAGCCAAGTTGTATAATAAAGTTATTGCGTCAGTAGTCACTATTTACACTACATCGAACTCTTTTACGGAAGCAGGCCCTGTTCAGAACAAAGGACTCGGTTCTGGAGTATTAATTTCAAAGGACGCTCATATTCTCACAGCTGCACATGTGGTGGATGGGGCTGCTACTATAAAAATTAAGACTCATGATGGCAAATTACGAACAGCTACCTTACTTTTTAGCGAGAAAGCTGCTGATATTGCATTGCTAAGATTGGATACTCCGGATAGTAGTCTTTCTTATGCTTCATTTGGCGATTCCGACACTATGGCCGTAGGACAGAACGTGTATGCGATTGGTAGCCCTTACGGTATGGAAAATTCCTTTTCATCGGGCATCGTATCGGCATTTCGCAATTTTAATACGCTTTATGACGGAACGGTAAATATTGAGTTTATCCAGACAGATGCGGCTATCAATTCAGGAAATAGTGGTGGGCCTTTGTTTAATTCAAACGGAGAAGTAGTAGGTATCGCTTCCAGTATTTTAACTGTTTCGGGTGGTTTTCAAGGTATAGGTATGGCAGTGACCAGTAATACTGTTAAGTCGTTATTATCCTTTGAAGATAGGCCTTGGATAGGTATTGAGGGTGTTTTCTTAAAGTCCGAAGAGCTTGCTAAACTATTTAACCTAAATCTTACAGGGGGACTTCTGGTGCAGAAAGTGGCACAGTCCAGTCCGGCAAATAGAGCAGGAATTCAGGGGGGGTTTATACCAGCGAACATCGGAGGCAAGGAGATGCTTTTTGGAGGGGATATTATATTAAAGATAGGACCGCAGGACACCTGTCATGTAGGCTGTTTGGAAGGTGTAAAAAAACTATTGATAAACAAGGAAAAGATAGACGTCCGTTACTTAAGGGAAGGAAAGGAGTATACGGTCACTGTCGATGCTTCTGCGGTTCGGAAGAACTTTTTAACTATTAAGTAAGCGTACCAGTGGGTTCACGATGGAGATGAAGTGGCATGGCAACAATTTTTTTGGCCTATATTATAGTTGTTCTAATAAACGAACTACTGATTTCAATTTATCCTCTTTAAGAAAGTTCTAGGAATACTATCTTTGAGATAGCTTGTTTCATCAGATTTGTCTCTTCGCTCCGCTATGGTTAAAAAAGTGATCCCTTTACTTTTGTTCGTCTGTTCATGGTCTTTATGTGCTCAGCAACGCTATATGGACTTGCAGGAAATTGTAACGGATAGCGCAGGTACTTTTAATTCAGGCCAATTATCGGAGTTAAAGGAAAAACTTAGTGGCTTTGAATTAAAAACTACAAATCAATTGGTAGTGGTGACGGTAGAACGTTTGGGCTTTGAAAGTATAGAAACCTATGCCAACGGGCTCTTTAATCAAAACGGCATTGGGCAAGAAGGAAAAGATAATGGCTTATTAGTTTTATTCTCGCATCAAGATAGGCAGGTGCGAATAGAAGTGGGCTACGGCCTAGAGCCATATATAACTGACGCCGTGGCGTCACGGATTATTAGGAATACGATGATTCCTAATTTTAAGGAAGAACGATATTATGAAGGTATTTTTCAAGGTGTCGACCAAATCATGGCATTCTTGAATAATCCTGAAGCCCTAGAGGAGTTTAAAGCTGAAATTGAGGAAGATGAAAAAATGGACCGGCGTATAGGATTCAGTTTTCTTTTTTTATTTCTATCCGTTTTTGTAGGCTTTGGCGGATTTTATTTTTATAGGTCTTATACGGGTTTAATAGAAATTTTAAGAGGAGTGTTAATAGGTAAACTGGGGATAATACCAGGACTCTTTATGATTTTTGTTTCTGCACTATCAGCTCTTTTTGGTTTAATTTTTTTGGGTGTTCCTCTAGCTATTGTTCTTACCCTTTTTAAACAGGAATTTTTACCCAAAGAAGCATTCTTAGAAAATCCCCTAGTAGCGTTGTGGGTTTTGGCTCCTTTCTTTGGAATAGCCCTGCTTATTGCTTTTGTAAAAATCAAATTCTTTGGAAATGAGGATTTTGAACTTTCATTATTGAAGAACGATAAAACCTATTACAGGAAAACGTTTTCATCATCTGGTACACATTCCTTTGGCTCTAGTTCTTCCGGTGGTAGTTCTAGTAGTTTTTCTGGCGGTGGCGGTAGTTCGGGTGGTGGCGGAGCAAGTGGGAGTTGGTAAATTCATGGCAATTAACGTATCTTCAGTCTCATAAAAATATATAGTTATGAAACCTTTAGCCCTCTTCTTTTTTTCTGTTTTATTGATAGTTTCTTGTGCTTCGGAAACAGAACCGATGACTGAAGTCCAAAGATGGGAAGAACAAGCCGCCAACATTGAAATCATTAGGGATGATTATGGAGTGCCCCACATTTATGGTAAGACGGATGCGGACGCTGTATTTGGCTTGTTGTACGCCCAATGTGAGGACGATTTTAATCGCGTAGAGCAAAATTATATTTGGGCAACCGGTCGCCTGGCGGAGGTAGAAGGTGAAGATGCACTGTATAGCGATTTACGTGCTAAACTTTTTATGACGGAAGAGGAGGCAAAAGCTAATTATGACAAAAGTCCTGCATGGCTACAAAAGTTATGCGATGCCTTTGCCGATGGAGTGAATTACTACCTATATACACATCCGGAAGTGAAACCAAAATTACTGACCCGTTTTGAGCCTTGGATGCCCATGTACTTTAGCGAAGGTAGTATTGGTGGTGATATTGAACGTATAAGGACAAGTAAAATAAAGGCCTTTTATGAGGGTAATATGGATGTACCCCGTTCAGAATTGATTGCTATAGAAAAAGAGGAGGAAATGGCAGAACCACAGGGTTCTAATGGGATTGCCATCTCGGGCGATTTAACCCAAAGTGGAAATGCTATGTTATTGATCAATCCGCATACTTCGTTCTACTTTAGAGGAGAGGTCCATGTGGTTTCTGAGGAGGGGTTGAATGCGTATGGCGCGGTAACTTGGGGTCAGTTTTTTGTGTATCAAGGTTTTAACGAGAAAACAGGTTGGATGCATACATCAACCTATACCGATGTAATGGATGAGTTTAAAGAAAACATTACCAGTTTAGATGGGAGCGTACTATATCAATATGGAGAAGAATTAAGACCTGTCGAAGTTTCAGAAATCACTTTAAAATATAAACAGGGTGAAACAATAAAAGAAAAGAAATTTCCTGCTTATAGGACTCATCATGGGCCTATAACACATATTGAAGAAGGCAAGTGGACCGCTTCTGCAATGATGTGGGAACCCGTGAAGGCTTTAGAGCAATCTTTTGTGCGAACGAAGAAAGAAGGATATAAAGGTTTTCGAGAGATGATGGATATACGCACCAATAGCAGTAACAATAC
>JBARUM010000121.1:0-6452 GCA_049645725.1 Maribacter sp. | reverse complement strand
GATTAAGGTTGAGTTGGCCAAAAGCGTAGATGCAACTAAAATGACCTTGAAGGAAGCATCTGCTCTAATTGAGAAAAAGACTCCTAAGAAAAAAGTAAAAGCTAAACCGAAGTCAAAAAAGTAGGCTAACATTATAACTATAATAGAAACGCTAGGAAAATGGCCTTTGATTTTTTAGTCCCAGTAGAAGATAGGGTAATTGCCCATTGTGAATTATTACCTTCTCAGGCAATAGGTAGAAACACCCATATACACACCGTAAAAGATGGTCTTCCTGTCCTGGCAAATGCTACGGTCGCCATTATAGGCGTAAGGGAAACCAGAAATGCGTTCGAAAAAAAGTTGGAACAGCTCAATGTTTCCGATATCAGAATTCAACTGTACCGTTTATTATTAGGAAATTGGAACACGACTATAGTGGATTTAGGTGATATAGAAGAAGGAGATACGGTCGATGATACTTATTTCGTTGTAAAGGAAATTGTGGCGGGTCTGTTGGAAGAAAACGTTATCCCTATTATATTGGGGGCCACACAAGACGTTAGTTATCCGGCTTACAGGGCTTTTGATGGCATAAAAGATATGATCAACCTGGTTGCCATAGATAGCCGGTTCGATTTTGGAATAGATGATGAGCTTATATCCTCTCATTCTTACATGAGTAAAATAATTACGGACAAGCCCAATAATCTGTTCAATTTCTCCAATATAGGTTACCAAAGTTATTTTAATGCGCAAGAAGAAGTAGATTTAATGGAGCGCCTATTTTTTGATGCGTATAGGCTTGGTGAAATTGCCAATGACCTTACTCTTGCAGAACCAGTATTAAGAAATGCCCATATGGTGAGTTTGGACGCAAGAGCGGTCAGAGCATGCGAAATGGGCCTTGCTGATAGTTTTTCTCCTAACGGATTTTCTGGGAGAGAAATCTGTACGATAGCCAGATATGCAGGAATAAGTGACAAAGTATCTTTATTCGGAATCTTTGAAATGGAGAATAACTCCCAATCACAACAACTTATAGCGCAGATAGTATGGTATTTTATAGAGGGAATTAATTATAGAATCAATGAGTCCCCATATTCCAAGACCGATGATTTCATCAAGTATACTGTGCCTACGGAGGATGAGGAACTAATATTTCATAAAAGTCAACTTACCCAAAGATGGTGGATAGAAGTCCCATCAATTTTCACTTCACATAATAAAGCAAACACACCTGCGTTATTACCATGCACCGAGAAGGATTATTTGGATGCAAGTAATCAAAACATTCCTGAAAGGTGGTTTAAAGCATATAAGAAAGGCTTTAACTAAATAGGATTATTTTTTTATCGGATTAAAACACTACAATACAATAATTTAATCAAAATGTAGTTTTAGAAGTTAGAATAAACAATCGTATTTGCAGTTTGTAACCATAATCGAAATTTAACCTAAAGTATGAAGAAGCTATTGTTGTCATCTATAGCGTTTGTTTTTTTACTCACAAGTTGTGGGTCCAAGACAAAAGGAGAGCTAGTGGGAGCCCAAGGAAAAAAGTGGTATCCCGAAAAACCATATGGAATGGAACTTATCCCAAGAGGTTCTTTTATTATGGGTAAAAGTGAAGAAGACCAAGCTAAGGTTCTTAACGCTCCAACTAAAACAGTTACGGTACGTTCATTTTATATGGACGATACGGAAATTACGAATAGTGAATATCGTCAATTTGTGGAATGGGTGAAAGACTCAATAGTAAGAACACAATTGGCTATTTTGGCGGATAATCTCGGTATAGGTCCTGAAGAGGGCGGTATTGGAGATTATGCCTTTAAAGATGCAGATACGACCAGACTTTCCGAATATGATAAGTATATACTTAACAATTATACTGGAATGGGAGATGACTTATATGAAGGTAGGGCATTGAACAAGGATGAAGATTTAATCTGGGATATATCGGATTATCCAGATGAGTATTATGCTGAGGTAATGGTAGACTCAATCTATCTTCCCGAAGAAGAGTCCTATAACGGGCAACGCACTATAGATGTAACAAAATTAAAGTATAAGTATAGCTGGATGGATATTGAAGCAGCTGCTCGTGCCGCTAAGAAAGGTAAGGGAAGTAGAAAAGACTTTATTCGTACGGAGGAACTGGAAATTTATCCTGACACTACCGTTTGGATACGTGATTTTGAATACTCGTATAATGAGCCAATGCACAATGATTATTTCTGGCATGATGCTTATAGTGAGTATCCAGTAGTCGGTATTTCTTGGCAACAGGCTAAAGCTTTTTGTAACTGGAGAACAAAGTTCAAGAATGATGATCAGAAAAGTCGTGGAAGACAATTTGTAAACCAGTTTAGATTACCAACAGAAGCTGAATGGGAATATGCCGCAAGAGGGGGTATCGAAAGTGGTACTTATCCTTGGGGCGGTCCTTATGTCATTAGTGATACAGGCTGTTTTATGGCTAACTTTAAACCTCAACGTGGAGATTATGCCGCAGATGCCGCTCTCTACACTGTTGAAGCCAAGTCTTACGAACCTAATGATTTTAACTTGTATAACATGGCAGGAAACGTTTCAGAATGGACCAATTCCAGTTATGATCCAAGTGCATATGATTATGTTTCCACAATGAATCCAAATGGTGGTGATCAATCAAACACAAGAAAGGTTATTAGAGGAGGTTCATGGAAAGATGTTGCTTACTTCCTTCAAGTAAGTACAAGAGATTATGAGTATTCTGATTCCGCACGTAGCTATATTGGCTTTAGGACCGTACAGGATTATATGGGCGAAGAAGACTCAACACAATAAACAAGTACCGTTAATAAACATTGAATTTTTTAACACAATTATAAATCAAATTTTTAACCAAATCTTTTATTATTAAACCCTAAATTAAATTTAAATCATGGCACAGTCAAAATCAACAAAGAAATTATTTAACATGGCCTATGGGCTAGGAGCGTCAGTAGTAATTATTGGTGCATTGTTTAAAATCCTTCACTGGGAATTTGGCCCGCTTACAGGTGGTCTTTTATTAGCAGTAGGTCTTATTACAGAAGCCCTTATTTTTGCAATCAGTGCATTTGAACCAGTAGATGACGAGTACGATTGGTCTTTAGTATACCCTGAGTTACAAGGTGGTGCTTCTAATGGTAAGAAAAATAGCGCAGCAGAAATTAAAGATGCTGAAACTTCTTTATCAAAAAAATTGGATGATATGCTAAAAGAAGCTGGTGTAGATGCCAATCTTATGGAAAGTCTTGGATCTAGTATCAAGAATTTTGAAGGTGCAGCTAAAGGAATTGCTCCTACAGTAGACGCTATGGAGTCCACTAAGAAGTATTCTGATGAAATGGTACATGCTGCCGCTCAGATGGAATCTTTGAACAGTCTTTACAAAGTACAATTGGAAAGTGCAAGTAAACAAGCTTCTGTAAATGAAGAAGTAGTACAAAATGCAAGTGCGCTTAAAGATCAAATGGCTTCATTGTCTACCAACCTTTCTTCTTTGAATGGTGTTTACGGTGGAATGTTATCTGCAATGAGCACTAAATAATTGGATTTTAACCAAACCCAAATTAAGTATTAATTAAAATCTAATTACAAAACCATGGCAGGAGGAAAAGCAACACCACGTCAGAAGATGATCAACCTTATGTACTTGATCTTCATCGCGATGTTGGCATTAAATATGAGTAAAGAGGTGCTAGCGGCATTCGGTATTATGAACGAAAAGCTAGAGACCTCTAATCAAAAGACTACCGCAAGTAACGACGCGTTCTTGGAAAGTCTTGGAACTAAGGCATCTGAAGATGCAGCAAAGTATGACAAGCTGTATCAAAATGCCCAGAAGATAAAAGCAATGTCCCAAGAGTATTATGACTATTTGGAGGCCCTTAAAACGGGTATGACAGAAGGTTTAGAAGATGCTACGGACTATGCCCGTATGGATAATTCAGATTATTTGGACCAAACGTTGTTTCAAGGAGATAATTTATCCGAGGAAGGTAAGAAATTCATGAGTAACCTTACAGGTTATCGTGATCAAGTAGCTTCAATTGTTCCAGCTGCTCTTAAGGAGTCGGTTATCAGTCGTTTCAAAACTGGAGACGAAAATGGTAAGGTCGAAAAAAGAGACGGTACAAAGCAAGACTGGATCAACTATCATTATGAGGGTTATCCTTTGGTTGCATCTTTGGCAAAGTTAACAGCGCTACAGGCAGATGTTAAAGCTACTGAAGAAGCTGCATTAAAATCTATGTTGGAAGGTGAGTTAACAAGTCAAGTTTCTTTAAAGAATTTTGCAACTTCTCTTTTTGCTAGTAAGTCCGCTTACTACACAGGAGAAAAGTATGATGGTAAAATCATTATCAGCAAAACTGATAATTCTTCTACTCCGGTGAGAGCCGAGTTGACTTTAGACGGAAGAAAACTTTCTGAAGGAGCCGACTATAAGCTGGAAGCTGGTGGCGTTAAAATGTTGATTGGTTCTGGTGCCGCTGGAGATCATGAAGTAGCTGGTAAGTTGTATTTTCAACAGGATGGTGAGGAAATTGAAGTTCCTGTAAAGAATTCTTTTGCAACTATTTCTAAACCAAATGCTGCATTGATAGCTGCTGACAAGATGAACGTTGTTTATCGTGGAGTTGCGAACCCAATGTCTATTTCTATACCTGGAATACCCAATAACAAAGTTCGTGCTTCCGCTCCAGGTCTTAAGGCCATTAGTGGCAGCAAGTATGTTATGAATCCTGGTACAGGCAGAACGGTAACAATTACTGCTTCCGGGACATTACCTGATGGACAGCCAATATCCTCGAAGTCTGAATTTAGGATTAAGGATATTCCACGACCAGAAGGTACGGTAAGTAAGCAGGCAGGAAGTATTAAACTTCCAAGAAGAAATGTTGAGATTGCCACTGTTAGCGCTCAATTGGATGATTTTGATTTTGATTTGAACCTCGCTGTTAGTGGGTTTAAATTTAAGGTCCCTGGTCAGCCGACTGTAAGTGTTAACGGTAATAAAATGGATGCTAGGGCTAAATCTGCCTTGCAACGCGCAAAAAGAGGAGATATAGTTCAAATATTTGATATTGAAGCTTATATCACAAACAACAGAAGTTATAAGTTAAAGAAGGTATCTCCCGTAGTAGTTGAGATAACTAATTAATAAAAGTAGAATGATGCCGGGTAGACTTTTAGTTTGCCCGGTTAATTTTAAAGTGAAACAAACATGAATTGGAAAAATGTCTTATTATTTGGCGCCCTGGCTTTTTTGCCGCTATCAATGATGGCACAGGCAAATATCTTGAACGCTAAAAAACCCCAACAAATAGGGGTAAGAACCGAGGAGCAAAAAGCTGTAGATAATGATGCTCCTTTGGAGTATGGTTATGTAGATGATAGAGATATTCTTTGGTCCAAGACCTTATGGGAAACCGTAGATTTGGATGAACGAGTTAACTTTCCATTATACTATCCGACGGATACTATGGATATTGGGGCCGATAGAAGGTCACTATACCATGTTTTAATTAAAAATATTAAAAATGGGAAATTAGAGGTTTATGCCGATTCCTATTTTACAGAAAAAAGAAAGTTCGGTGATTTGGCTGCCTCTTTGCAGAAGACTGATACTTTAGATTACGGTTATGAGCAAATAAATGCTGGGGAAACTGTTTCCGAGGAATTTATTACCCGTAGAAACATAACGGCCGCAGAAATTGAAGAATACCATATTAAGGGTATATGGTACTTTGACAAAAGACAGGGTGAACTAAAATATCGTTTATTAGGTATTGCTCCGGTAGCTCCTGATGTTAACTTTATTGATGACGAAAACCCAGATAAAGTAGAGCTGTTTTGGGTTTGGTACCCAGATGCTAGAAAAATTTTACATGAAGCAAAGGTTTTTAACCAACGTAATTCCGCACAACCTATTTCTTTTGATATGCTGCTGAACGCAAGAAGGTTCAATGCGGTTATCTACAAGGAGGATAACGTTCATGGAGATCGTAAGGTTAATGATTACATAGCCGATAATGCATTGTTCCAATTACTTGAAGCAAAACGTATTAAAGAGGTTATTAGAGACAGAGAACAAGATATGTGGGCCTATTAGGCTTCAGAATATTCCAATTCAACAAGTTTTAGAGCCCTGATGTATTTCAGGGCTTTTTGTTTTCTAGAGATCAAGTACGACAGTTACAATTCTATACCTTTGCCGAATGATAGATTATTTGGTAGTAGGCCTTGGATTGGCCGGCACCTCTTTTTGTGAAACGTTGTTTAAGAACAATAAGACTTTCGTTGTCTTCAATGACACCTCGCAAAAATCTTCTTTAGTAGCAGGAGGGCTTTATAATCCAGTTATCTTAAAAAGGTTTACGCTTTCCTGGAATGCTGCGGAACAGTTACCCGTCGCCGCTAATTTTTATACTGAACTAGAA
>JBARUM010000120.1:0-8925 GCA_049645725.1 Maribacter sp. | reverse complement strand
GTTGTGGAAAGCCGGTCATCATGCCTTTTCCATGGGTTATGATCGCCGTTACTTCGGTCTTTTCCTGTCGCAGTTGTAAATCTATGAGAGAAGGAAATCCACTCGCGGCAACACGTTTTCTATCCGCTTGATGGCAGCGCACACATTTTTTTTGATAGGTTGCTTCTCCAAGAGAGGTTCCGCTAGCAATAGGGTTGTTAGGAGCTACTTGTAGGTTCCATGCCATTTCATTGGAATTCACATAAAGAATACCTTCATTAGGGTCGGTTGCCGCACCGCCCCATTCCGCGGCTCCGTCATAGCCGGGCAATAAAAATGTTGGGGTAGTATTTGGAGGTGCATATTGTCGCTTGTCAGAAGTCTTGAAAATTTCTAGCAACTCTTCTTTGTTCTCGGCAAATTGGCTGATGTCGTTTTCCGTTAAATCTTGGGACATCCTGGCAAAAGCTTTTGGTTTTACAGGGATGGGCTGTGTGGGCCATGCTTCCTCACCGTCTAGTACGGATTTTGGCATATCCCTTTCTTCGATATCGAACAAAGGCGCTCCTGTTAACCTATTAAAAACAAATACGTACCCTTGCTTGGTTACTTGGGCCACGGCAGGAATTTTTTTACCGTCTCTTTCTACCATTAAAAGATTAGGAGGAGCAGGTAGGTCCCTATCCCAGATATCGTGATGTGTAAATTGAAAATGCCATAAGCGTTCGCCATTATTGGCGTTTAAAGCCACTAAGGAGTTCGCATATAAATTACTGCCTAGTCGTACGCCGCCATAAAAATCAGGAGCGGCGGAGCCAGTAGGAACATAAATGATTTCCGCTTCCTTATCAACCGTCATACCGGCCCAATTATTGGCCGCACCCACCACAGGACTTTGGTATGCCGCACTATCTTTCCAAGTTTCAAAACCAGCCTCTCCGGGATGCGGAATGGTATGAAAGACCCATTCTAAATTACCGGTAAGTACATTAAAGGCCATAACATCGCCAGGTGCGGCTCCCGTTCCTTCAGAAATACGTAAAGGCATTACGATCAAATCGTTAAAAATAGTGCCTGGTGTATTGGAAATAACGAATTTGTCCTTGGCACTTTTAGGCATTCCCGATCGCAAATCTATTTTTCCATTATCACCAAAAGAGCTAATGGGTTCTCCTGTTAGGGCGTTCAAGGCAAAAAGGTACGGGCCTCGTGTACCTAAAATTCGTTTGTCATCACCTTTCTCCCAGTAGGAAACGCCTCGGCTGGTAGAATGCCATACTTTTACCGAATCCCCGAATTGCCAAATTTCTTTTCCGGTTGTTGCGTTAAGTGCTACGATCCTTAAGGCAGAAGTTACGCCGTAAAGTACGGAATCTACTACGATAGGGTTCATTTGCATTTGACCCCAATCTTTGGCTTTATAGGACCAGGCCACTTTGAGCTGCCCTAGGTTATCTTTTGTTATCTGTGATAAAGTGGAAAAATGACTGCGCCCCGTATCCCCTAAGTAAGAAGACCAAGTGCTGTAGTCATTTGCGGGCGAAATACCTTGGACCTCTTTTTTACAACCTTCTAATAAGACAAAAATCACCATACAATAAGCGAAAGTGATAATAAGTTTTTTTAGCGAAGTTTTCAAAATGGGCACGTTTACTTAAAATTAAGAAAAATACATGTGGTTTAGTTCTGTGGATTCAAACTATAGGGATAGGACCATACCTTTTCTTGCTACTTGAAAGCCTTTGCGTAAAACTTCCTTAGTTTGCGGACTATCTTTTTGCAGTAGCGGGTTGGTATGGTTAAAATGAATAAAAAAGATTTTCTTTTTATCAGCGGGGGTTATAGATTGGAACAAATCCATACTTTCGATGACAAAAGGGTGCGGTATTTCTGAAATATCCCTCGTATTTATCTCTTCGCCATCATAAAAAGTAGCATCTAAAAAAGCATAGTCTACCTCAGCAATAAGCTTTTCTATAGGAGTTTCCCATACAGACCATTTATTGATGTCTGGAATAAACAAAGCACTTTTATTGGGCCCTATAATTCTGTAGCCTACCGTCTCGGAATACTCCTCTCGGTGCGGAACGGTAAAAGGAACTACTTTTAATTGATTGGTTATTGACACTTCTTTTTGATGAGTTAGTGGCTGAAGCGCAATATTCTCATTCGTTACCAATTGGCCCCACGGTCCATTTTCTTCCAAAAAAGATGTCATTTTTGGCATGGCAAATACAGGGATTTTAGAGGCGTTCGTAGCCTCTTTTCCTAAATACATCAGACCCGTGTAGTGCCCTATATGTGCATGGGTAAGAAAAATACCATTGGGAAGTTCAGGGGCAAATGAACCCATAGACTCCTTTAATGTTTTTACTTGGCTTGTAATATCGGGCGTAGCTTCAAAAAGATAGGTTTTTTCGTTGTCGTAATCCAACACACCTAGGGAGACCACTTTTCTGGTATTTTTTTCATTTTCAAATAAAGTGGCACAACATTCTTTTTTACAGGCAATATGCGGAGAACCTGCATCTTGTGCCGTACCCAAAACTATAATGGCAACACCTTGAGTATTTTTTTCTACCGATGGTGTTGTTGCTATAGCCGTGTTTTTCTGCGTGTCTTTACAGCCATAAAAACAGCATAGGCTTAGAAGGATTAGAGTAAATTGTCGCATTAGTCCTGAGTTAAGAATAATCGGATATCCTTCGAAAGTTTCTCCAAATCCGGTTGGTGGGTATACATCATATGCCCACCTTCATAATAGGTCATGTTCACGCGGTCACCGACAATTCCATTTCGGGAAAAAGTATATTCGGCATCGAAAAAAGGAGTGATCAGATCGTAATAACCACTTGCTATCAGCACCTTTAAATCAGTATTCCTTCGCATAGCTTCGCCCAGGTCACCAGCAGTATTGACTGGTGTAGGCTCCCAATAACTTCCATCGGGTACGGTTCGCCAGCGCCATTTTTGACCAATTTTACCATTAGAGGTAAGGTAGGGCCTATCCATCTCCACATTTAAGGCCGATGCATAGTAATGATTAAGTGCCGCAGTGTATGCCGCACCAATTTGATAACTTGCCGGATCCCCTAAAGTAGGCCGGTCCGCGACCAAATCTGACTCTTCTCCCATAAAACGCCCGTCCAATCTTCCAATGGTCAATCCTTTATCAAATAATAATTGCTTTTGAAAACGAGGGACCAGTATCCTAAGATTTGATTTTAGAACATAGGATTTATCCAAGCCAGTAAAATAAGCCAGTTTGTCCGCAATACTTTCACTTTCCATTTTTGTGAGCAAGTCTCCTTTATAAAGAGCGGACAAATAGGTATTAAAGGCAAATTCCCTTGCTTCCTGCACGAATGTTTCCAAGTTTTTCCCTTCCCCAGCTTTTTTATGATACCAAGCTGTTGCAGCCATACTTGGAAGATAGGTTAAGTAGGAAGTAATATTGTAATGTTCCGACGTGGAACCCGCATAGTCAAGTGCTTGTGAGATTAAAATCAATCCATTTAAGGCCATATTTTGACCACCACTCTCTAATTCTTTGGCTACAGCTGCTGCGCGCGTAGTCCCAAAACTTTCTCCGGCAAGATATTTAGGAGACATCCACCGTTTATTGTCCGTTATCCATTTGCGTATAAACTTCGTTACGGATTTGGCATCTTCCGTTAGACCCCAATAGTCTTTTTCCTTCCCTTTTCCAATGATCCTGCTGTACCCGGTTCCAACAGGATCAATAAACACTAAATCGGTTAAGTCCAAAATACCGCTCTCATTATTTTTAAGGAGATAGGGAGCGGCACCATCATCTTTTTTGGCATCGGAATTTACCATCACCAATTTTGGACCAAACAGACCCATGTGAAGCCAGACGGATGCGGAACCTGGCCCACCATTAAAGACAAAGGTAACAGGCTTTTTCCCACTGTCTTTTAGTGTTTTCTGAGTATAAGCTACGGACCAAAAAGAAGCTACGGAGTCCCCTTTTTCGTTGGTCAGATAGGTTTCTTTGGCAGTAGCGGTATAATTAATCGTTTTCCCCCCATAGACCCCTTGATGATCGGTAACAAAAGATTTTGCAGGAAGAATAGGTTTCATCGGCACCTCTTTTTCCGACTCCTGTGAAAAAATAGGATGTGTGAAGAGGAATAGACAAAACAATGATAAGCAATTTTTCATTTAACAGGTATTTCTGGCCTTCTATGGCGAGCCTTAAATGTAATGATTTATGAGTATATTTAATGATAATGAGCTTATCTTAATGAAAACGCTGTAATTGGCAAAGAGTTAAGTAATACAGTTGCCTGATGACTTTGAACGAATTCAAAACAAGTGCGTTTTGCCATCTTTTAAAAATTTTGATAATCGGGTAATAATTAGAAATCCGTTGGTCTTATGGACCAGTTTTAGGGAAAGCGACTAATTTTTATAACCATAAAATATATTAGAAGGAATGACGGAATTTTTTAGAAGAACCAAGACAAACTCGACGCTCTTCATTATAACAATATTTTTATTTACCAGTTGTAAAAGCACTAAAAATGTTTTAGAGGTTCCTGAGAATTGGAATGTTATTTTTAATGGAAAAGATTTAGAAGGGTGGACAACTAAGGTTCACCATTATGAAGTCGGCGATAATTATGGAGATACTTTTCGAGCGGAAGAAGGAATAATAAAAGTGCGGTATGATAAGTATGACGGAGCCTATAATGACCGTTTTGCACACTTGTATTTTGACGAACCGTATTCCTATTTCCATCTATCCTTAGAATATCGTTTTATTGGGAAAATGCATCTTGGAGCACCTGTCTTTGTTGAGAAGAACAGTGGGGTCATGTTCCACTCACAAGACCCAAGAACCATGTTAAAGGAGCAAAATTGGCCTATTTCTGTTGAGATGCAGTTTTTAGGCGGAATTAAGGAAGGAGAACCTAGACCAACGGGAAATATGTGCTCTCCAGGAACGGATGTGGTGTATAATGGAAAGATTGATGACAGACATTGCATAAAGTCTAGCTCCGAAACTTTTTATGGTGACCAATGGATAAAGGCGGATTTGATAGTCTATGGAGATTCTATTGTACGCCACTTCATCAACGACAAAAAAGTATTGGAGTATACCAAGCCTCAAATAGGTGGGGGTGTCGTGGAGGGATATGACCCTGATTTTAAAAAAGATGGTATGTTGTTAAATGAAGGATTTATTGCTTTACAAAGTGAAGGTCAACCAGTAGATTTTAGAAAGATAAAAATTAAGAATTTAAAAGGATGTATGGACCCCAAGGCCAAGAACTACAGACCGTATTTTATTAAATCCAATACGGCACTATGTATTTACTAGCGCATAAAAAATTGAGAGATGAACATAAAGATTAAAGCATCGATAGGAATAATTGTTTTCTTAATATTTAATCTAGCCAGTAGCCAGCAAAAAGTACTACCCAAAACAGATTTTACAAAAATGTACCTTCCTGTTTGGGAAGAGGCAACTAAACACTGTATGGAAGTAGCAAAAGCGATGCCCGAGGAGTTGTATGCTTATAAACCAACGGATGTGAGCAAATCTTTTGCAGAGCAAATGGTGCATATAGGATATACAGTAGAATTGTTGACAAAGCGCTACGTGGAAGGTTTGGAGGTAAAACCATATACACCGGACGCAAGTAAAATGACCAAGGCAGAAATTATAATATTATTGGAAAAAGGTTTTAATTATACAGAAAACGTGGTGCGCACTATTGAACAGGAAAAACTAAACGAGTCCTGTACGATGTATCATAGCGGAAATACAGTAAGTAGGTCCTTTGCCTTTTTTTATGTCCAAGACCATATGACCAATCATAGGGCTAAGGCAAATTTATACTTAAGGATGAACGGAATTAACCCTCCGGAATACACCTGGTGATTTTTTATTTTAGAATGGAACTATACTTATTTTCATTCCCCAAAAGTTCGGTAGCGGCAAGAATAGCATCGTCATTAGTAAGATAGTACTTATATAATCCTTGACGATAGAAATAGCGTTTTACGATTTCGTCCTCCAAGTTTTTTTGAATTTCGTTCTGATATTTATCTAATGCATTGATTTTTCCTTTCTCGATGTTTGCTAAAAGTGTTTTATAGCTGTCCTTTACTTCAGAGCCTAAAAAGTCATTCTCCTCACCGGAAAGAGCTTTTTTAATAGCCTTTTCCGCCTTGGTTTCAAAGGAGAAATTACTTTCTCTGACGTAATTCTTAAAACTAATGAAATCTGAATTTTCAAATTTGAAGCTTGAGACATCCGCTATTTTATTTTTGTAATGGTAATCTGTAGCAAAATCAAAAATAACATTGTTCTGGAGCAAGGCCATAGTCAAATCATTGGTCTTTACAGCGGCAACTTCCAAATCGGGCAGAACACCTCCACCATCTTGTACTTTTCTCCCGTTTCTTGTGGTAAAATCATTAAATTGTGTATTCCGAACTGCATTTCCGCTGTCGTCCCTGTTCCAATAATCTAAGGCTTGTATGCATCTCCCAGATGAGGTATAATATCTAGAAATGGTTACTTTTAACTGAGTTCCATAAGTGAGCTTTAAAGGGCGTTGTACCAGTCCTTTCCCAAAACTTCTGGCACCCATTATCACCGCTCTGTCCAAATCCTGTAAACTTCCCGATACAATTTCACTGGCGGATGCACTACTGCCGTTTACGAGTACCACTAAAGGAATTTCTGTATCTATGGCCTTATTGTTAGTTCGATATTCCCGGTTGAACTTTTTAACCTTAGATTTTGTGGTAACAATAAGTTCTCCCTTAGGAACAAATAGGTTGGTAACATTAATGGCCTCCGATAATAGCCCTCCCGGATTATCCCTTAGGTCTAAAATAATCTTCTCTGCTCCTTTTCCTTTTAAATCCAACAGGGCTGATTTTGTTTGTTCAGAAGCTTTGGCATTGAACTTAGAGAGTACAATATAGCCCGTCTTTTCATCTGTCATCTTGTAGAAAGGAACGGCATCTACTTCTATTCCTTCTCTTTTAATAGTTGTTGTACTAAGCTGCCCTTGTCTTTTATAAGTAATAGATACTGAGGTCCCGTTGGCACCTTTTAAAAGCTCACTTGCATTATCATCAAAATCCGCAACTTTAATATCTCCGATCTGAATAATTTCGTCACCAGCCTTAAGCCCGGCCTTATCAGCTGGGTATCCCTCATGAGGCTCTACAATCAACAACTTGTCTTTATAAGAGCGTACTAATGCGCCTATACCCGAATATTCCCCAGCATTGTTAATACGATATGCCTCTACATCCTGTTCATTAAGAAATTTGGTATAGGGGTCTAAGTCTTCTAACATGTTCTTTATGGCGGTATCCATCAATTCTGCGGGGTTGGTCTCGTCCACATAGTTCATGTTCAGTTCTTTGAACAGTGTAGTAAAAATCTCAATTTGTTTGGCTATCTCAAAAAAGTCGCTCTTAAAACTACTTCCAACTACAAGAAAAACAACTGCTATAACAGGGATAAGAACTTTTTTTCTAACTAGTTTTTTCATGAGCAAGAGCATTAAATTTTTGTAAAAGAGACTTCATTTTATGCTGAAGCTCTTGAAATGTAGGTGTTTCTTTACCAAGGTATAAAAATAGAAACGCAAACTCACCTTGTGTATTGTTAAAAACCACAGCTTTATTCAACCGATAGGATTCACGTAAAAGTCGCTTTATCCGATTACGAGCAACGGCGCTTTTGAAGTTTTTCTTTGGCACCGCCACTGCCGCCTGTATTTTAGAGGGTTGTTCCATTCCCTTTAAATAAATCAACTTTAAGGGATAAACGGTCAATACCTTACCTTCCTCAAATAATTGGGCTATTCTTTTTTTGCTCTTTAGCCTTTCTTTCTTTCCGAATGTATTGTCCCCTTGAGGGGACTTTAGGGGTATTTTCTCGGACTTCGAAAATGAGGATTCAATATTGCTTAATTCTAATCGAGACTGCGCTACTGATATCATCTTAGGGGTGTTTTCTAAACTTGTTCTGACAACTAATTCATGTATTCTGTCTTCCAGCGCCATTAAAACACTGAACATATCGTTTTTTATTTCCGAATCTGAAAAACGAATAAAGGTTACACCTTGCCTTTCTAACAATCCCTGTCTTTTTGGGTCATAATCATATTTATGGTCATGGGAATCGCCATCAATTTCTATGGCAAGCAGTAATTCATGACAATAGAAATCAACAATGTATTCCAATAAGGGAATTTGCCTATGAAATTGTACACCAAAAGATTTCTGTTTGATTTTCTGCCAAAGCAAGACCTCCGCAAGGGTACTATTATTTCTTAGTTGGCGCGCATACTCCTTTAACAATGGATTATATGGAATTATCTTATTTCTCAAATTATGTAACCTTTTTAGAAGGACATCCCTAAAATCCCCTCAAGGGGACAATTGAATAAAAAACAATACCCTATTCTTTAGGCAACGGTTGTGCCGACCAGAAATTATTTTCCGGGTCCACGTCGGCCATCAATTGTGACGGGTCTATAACCACAGCCTTAATATTTTCTATTGGGACATCAATACTGAACCCATAATACGGATTAGCCCAAGTCCAATCCTTTAAAACCGTTCTTTTCAGGTTAGGATACGGATTGTCTTTTTCACCGCGCATCATTTGCAAAGGCGCATAAAAGGTCTCCTGAGTTCCATCATTATAGACCACTAGAACATCTATTGGCATTGGCATCAAACCAATTCTTCCCATTGAAATTTTTGTTTTATTACCATCTGCAATCACGTCCTTAATTTCATAGTCAATAGTATTGGTGGTTTGGGTCCAATCCGTTAAATACCAATCTAATTCCATTCCAGACACCTTTTCGGCGGTGCGCTTAATGTCGTTGGGAACAGGATGTTTAAATTTAAAATCGGCATAGTACTTTCGTATCGTTTCCA
>JBARUM010000119.1:0-2505 GCA_049645725.1 Maribacter sp. | reverse complement strand
GAGTTGCCCCAGCCAGAGGCTTCCAAACTTGGCATTGCCTGGTACACGTCAAAATTGAACCAAACTTTAATAGAAATTGAAGACCATTTTGGCAAATACCGTATTTCAGATGCTTTAATGGCCATTTATAAGTTGGTTTGGGACGATTATAGTTCATGGCTCCTTGAGATTATAAAACCGACCTATCAACAGCCCATAGATAGTACAACATTCTATGCCGTAATTCATTTGTTTGAGCAAAACTTAAAGTTGTTACATCCTTTTATGCCGTTTTTAACGGAAGAAGTTTGGCAGCATATTGCGAAAAGGACATCAGAGGAGGCTTTGGTGGTAGCACAATGGCCCAAAATATCCGAGTCTAATGCAAAACTGATTTCGGATTTTGAATTTGCTGCAGAAGTTATAGCCGGTATTCGTACCGTACGTAAGGAGAAGAATATTCCTATGAAAGAGGCATTGGAACTGTCCTTATTGGATGAGGAACATATAGGCGTTGATTGGGATGTTGTCATAGCCAAACTTACCAATGTATCTAAAATCACCTATGTGGATAACCCTGTTGAAGGTGCTTTGACATTTAGGGTTAAAAGTAACGAGTATTTTATTCCTATGAGCGGTGCTATTGATGTGGAGGCGGAAATCGCAAAAATTCAAGAAGAATTAAAATATACAGAGGGATTTCTTAGTTCAGTAAAAAAGAAGCTGTCCAACGAGCGTTTCGTTAATAACGCCCCGGAACAGGTTATTGCCATAGAACGTAAAAAGCAAGCGGACGCAGAGGCCAAAATTGAAACTTTAGAAAAAAGTTTGGCGAGTTTGGGTTAATAGTTTGATAAAAGCTTGGCTAAGATTTATTCAATAATTGAATGCAATGGAAGTTTTGTGTTATAATACTTTTTTGTTAAAGAGTTGAGTAAATTTTTTAGCCCGTATATTTCACTTTTAAAGCCAAATTTTCACCCTCACCTTATTTTATTGGTAGTATTGGCATAGTATGCTTTGCCCTGTATTCTTGAAATACAAAAGTTGCTATGAAAATAATGATTGGAGCAATTGCTATGAAAGAGAGAGTTGTTTCAAAAAAGGGAACCGCTGCCCCGGTTCCCTTTTATCTTTTTAAATTTATACGCCTTGTTTTTTTGCAGATGAATTTATGCGGGCAAGGTCAACGATTTTCTTTCTTAATGTAAGAACGGTTTCTCTTTAAAAATAGATGTGAATAGAAGGTTCAAAATAACAATATTATCATGTACGATACTTTGCTTAGGGCTCGTTTATCTGTATTTTGAGTTTCATAGAAGTGCCTATTCGGAAATTGCAAAAAAGGAAGTTGAGACCTATGTTAGCTCCCAAAAATTGCTTTCAGTCTTCGCCACCAATGAAGACTTGGCAAACACCATCTATGTGGAAAAACTTATTCAGGTAGAGGGCACAATCAAGGAAATCACATTTTTTAATAACCGATATACCATACTTTTGAAAGGTAAAGATGATTATTCGTACGTACTATGTGACATGTTGCCGACAGAAAAGGATGTTTCCCAAAAATTGAAGCCCAACGATAAGGTGCGCCTAAAGGGCATCTGTAAAGGTTATTTAATGGATGTGGTCCTATTGAACTGTGTACTTGTGAAAAAAGAAACCAATGAATAAATTAATTACCCTGCTCTGTATTTTAGTTGGTGGCTCGGGATTTTCCCAAGATGGCGAAAAGATTATCACCCGTCAGGGAACTGTATCCTTTTTTTCCTATACATCCGTTGAAAATATAGAGGCAGATAACAATCAGGTATTGAGTATCATAGATTTAAAAGAACAAAAAATTGCGGTACAAATACTATTACGGGCCTTTGTGTTTAAAAAAGCGTTGATGGAAGAACACTTTAACGAGAGTTATGTAGAGTCGGATATTTACCCGAAACTCGAATTTTCTGGCTTAATCGATGATTTTGATTCCTCAGCACCATCTGTGCAGACCAAAATGGTAAAGGGTACGATGAATTTTCACGGTGTACAAAAAGATGTGGAAATAAAGACCAAAATAGAGAACACATCTGGTGAATATACACTCTCAGGGGATTTTGAAGTGGGTATCTCGGATTACGAGATTAAAGTGCCACCGCTGTTAGCTCCCAATATTGCAAAAACGATTAAGATTATGTTTAGATTTGAATATGAGCCCTATGAAGAAAAATAGAATTATCTTTCTGTTAATTAGCGTGTTGGGCGGATTTTATTTCGCAAACGGTCAGGATTTGCTCCAAATCTTGGATGAAGAGCGCGAGGATACCCTGCAATATACGCAGGCGACTTTCAAGGCCAATCGCATTACATACGGACAGTCCGTAGAAACACGCAAAAAAGGTAAATTGGAATTTTTATTGGGCACCAGATACTGGAACATTCCTAATAATGAAAACAGAAAGAGTTTTGTAGCGGATAGGTTTTCTGGGCGTCTTGGATTACAATATGCCTTTACAGATAGGTTTACTGCCGGTTTTGGGG
>JBARUM010000118.1:0-6457 GCA_049645725.1 Maribacter sp. | reverse complement strand
CAAGATGGTAGGTTTATTATTCATGGGCTGGCACCTTAATCGGCAATTTAATAATTACCGTAGTATATTTATTTTCTTCCGATTCAAACCCTATACTGCCAAAATGATCTTTAATAATAGAAAAAGTAATTGACAGGCCTAACCCTGTACCTTCTCCTGGTGCTTTAGTAGTGAAAAATGGGTTCAATATTTTTGAAAGATGTTTCTCATTAATACCATAACCAGAATCGGTTATTCTAATTTCAATCGAAGAAGATTCCAGTTTTGTTTGAATCAATATGTCACCTTTATCTTCTATTGCTTGGATAGCATTGGTTAGAACATTTATAAAAACCTGATGCAGTTTGCCCAAATTACCCTGTATTCTTAACTCTGGAGCCGTATATTCTTTCTTTATTTCAATTCTATCTTTTATACTTATGTCCAGTATAATTAAACAGTCATTTATAATCTTATGAATATCACAATTTTCGTTGAAACAGTCGGCGGCTCTACTGAATTGACCAAGGCTATCAACAATTTTGGAAGCCCTTTCCACGCCGATATTAATGCTGTTTAAGAAAAAATGAATATCTGCGTTAAGCTCTGTACTGTACTCTTCAAAATAGGTTTTGAGTCCCGTATAACCACCAAGAATAAAATTTAAGGGATTGTTAATTTCGTGGGCTACGCCAGCGGTAAGTATACCTAAAGAGGCCATTTTTTCTGATTGAATGAGTTGATTTTGAGCCTCTGACAGTTGACTAACGGCAAGTCCAAGTTCCTTATTAATGCGCTCAAGTTCTCGGTTTTTTTGGTTCAGCTGTTTTGTTCTTTCCAGTACATTATTTTCCAACTCTTTTTTATTTTTGTCCAGACGTAGGTAAAGTTTTTTATGTTCAAGTTCTGCTCCTGCCCTAGAAGCAAATATGAGTAAAAGAGCCTCGTAGGTATGAATGTCTTGAATCTCTTCCTTGAACATACAAGCCAAAATACCCGTTGGTATTTTCTTGGAGTTATATAGCGTAATTCCGGTATAAGCTTCTATTTTCATGTCAGCTAACAATTTATCGTTCGGAAATAACAGCGTAACATCTTTTGCATAGGAACATGGTGTTTGTCCCAAAACATTTTCACATGGAGTGTCTTTTAGGGGATAAGAAAAATTAGCCATAATACCACCTTCATTTACCAAGGAAATAGTATTCATCCTTGTACTATCGTCACTTAATTCAGCAATGTAGGCAAAGTCTGCACCTAGGGCATCTTTTAATTTGGTGAGAATTTGCTCGAAGAAAGAATCGCCTAAATTATAGATTTCGTTGGAAACCGTCTCGTTAATGAGCGTTAGTTGCCTTCTTAGTTTCAATAATTCTGGACTATCCATCTGATTTATGATTTAACAGTTCTTCATTATATGGTTATAAGCTCATATTTGAAGGCGAGAAAGCTCTCTGATATTGAAAGGTATTTGAAGTTTTCTTCTTCTTAAATCCTCACCTAAAAATTTTAAAACTGTTACTTGTGTTTTCAAAGTTCGCTAATCTATGAATTTGTTCTACCTGTTTCTCACGTACTTTGTAAGAAAGTTTTTAACAGGTTAGGATTATTTTTCAGTGACTTAAGTCAAGTAGAAGCCAGTTGGCAGGTTTAGGTGAGGTTCTAAAAAAATTTGTGTTTCAACTTTCACTCAATAGAACCACCTAGGAAGCTTTTCCCTATGCTTAAGTAACTTCTTTTATAATGCTGGTGCCTCTGAGTTTAGATTTCTTTGTATTTAACAAATTCACTACCAGTGATTGCAGTAATGTTTATACAAGTCAATAAAAAATCTGATTGGTCTACCCAATCAGATTTTTTATAAAAAGTAGTGCAATGGGCTTATTTACTCATATCAATCACATATCTAAAGCGCACATCCTCTTTCTTAATCTTGTCAAATGCGGTATTTATCTTATCAATAGGTATCATTTGAACTTCAGGTCCTATTTGATGTTTAGCACAAAAGTCCAGTATTTCTTGAGTTTCTGCTATATTCCCAATAAAGGAACCTCCCAAAGTACGGTTGGCCATAGCCACATTCATATTATTGGTAGGTTTTTTATATTCACCCAATAATCCAACGGTTACTAAACTACCGCGGTTATTGAGCAGATTCACATAATCGTTTACATCAAAAGCAGTCGGGATGGTAATCAGCATATAATCAAACCGCATCATATTTTTTTCCATCGCTTCCTTATCAGTAGAGATAATTACATCATCGGCACCCAATTCCCTTGCCTCTTCTTCCTTAGAAGCGTGACTGGTAATCGCTATCACGTTAGCACCCATTGCTTTTGCTATTTGTACGCCCATATGGCCTAAACCGCCAATACCTACAATGGCGACGTTGTCCCCTTTCTTAACACCCCAGTGTTTCATTGGGGAATAGGTAGTAACACCAGCACACAAAATAGGCGCTGCTTTTGTAAGATTTAGTTTTTCTGGAATGGTGAGTATAAAAGCTTCATTGGCCACAATATGTGTTGAAAATCCGCCATAAGTATTATAATCAGACTCCGGGTCCTTGAAGTATCCGTTGTAAGTCATGGTAGTCCCGTGTTCGCCTGCGCAAAAGTGTTCATCACCATCTTCGCAAGGGGTACAAGATTGGCAGCTGTCTATCATACAGCCAACACCTACAATTTGTTGTTTCTTAAATTTTGTCACTTCACTTCCCATATCTACGACCTTACCAATAATCTCATGACCAGGTACACAAGGATAGCGCGTGTTTTTCCAGTCATTAGCTACTTGGTGAATATCGCTATGGCATACCCCAGAGTACAAGACCTCTATTAATACTTCATCTTTCTTTATATTTTCGCGTTCCACGTCCATTTCCTTTAAAATGGTTGAATCGCCGGATTCTCCCGTTGCACCATAACCTTTAACGCTAAAACCCTTTTCGGTTTTTTCAATTGTTTTGTCTATTGTTTTTGTTTCTACTTCCATATTTTTCTTTTTATAAATTGTTTTATGCCTCGCCAATTAATTTTTTACCCCCAATGATTTCAAAGATTACATCTTTTGGAGCATCATCATGCAAGGCGTGAATTGAAGTTTGTGCTACATCATCTCTACTGATTTCAACTTGTTCGTCCAATTAAACCTTTAGTTTAATCATCCCTGTCTCCAAATCATTGTTTAAAGTATCTAGACGAACTATGGTATAGTTTAAACCGCTTTGCTTTAAAAATTCGTCGCATTATGTTTTGCCTATAAATAGTGCTTTAGTTGATTCGCTTTTTCTGGGTCTTCTACTCTAATTGGAATTAACATTGCGAACTTTTTAACTTCGGTCTTTTTAGGTTCATCAATGAGATTTTTATCACCCTCTTGATTTGCTGCATAAACCTGTTCTGCATCGGAACTGGCGACAAGTACGTTTTCATATTATTTTATTAATCTAATGTAATCTACACCAAGCTACACCTAGCTTTTAACTCAATAGGATTTAATGCTAACACGAATACATATAAAGGAATTTTAGGGCGGTCTAAATTTTTAAAAGGCTTATAATCTATACACATTTTGAAGTTTTAAAACTTTTTAGATTGCGTTCAAAAGAATTCATTGATTGGTGTTCAGGAGGTGAAAATCACTTAATATCGGGTATGCGGAAGACTAAAAATAAAGTACATGGCTAGTTGAACCGATATGGTCTTGATTTGATAGGATACGTAATAAAATGGGTGTCCCTGTTAAAAGAGAAATAAAAAAACGGTTTGGAGACACCTCCAAACCATTTTTGTTTTAACACAATAGACACTATATATTTTCTACTTAATAGCGGTCATTTCGTTTAAGTGAATTCTTCTGCCGCAGGGTCCGTAGGCTTAAGATGCTCAGTTAAATGGTCATTCACCATATGTGTATGCAATAACGCTTTTGTTTACCAATTCTTGTAGAATAGGAACA
This sequence comes from Maribacter sp., assembly GCA_049645725.1. Taxonomy (GTDB): domain Bacteria; phylum Bacteroidota; class Bacteroidia; order Flavobacteriales; family Flavobacteriaceae; genus Maribacter. Next base: position 2,515 of record JBARUM010000118.1, on the reverse strand, counting down.
TGTTTTTATTTTTGTTGTCTTGTTGTAGGTCATAAATTGATAGAACTTTTTTCTGCTTCTGTGGTGTCAATTGGTTTTGTAATTTACTTTTAACCAGTTCTGTTTTTTTTGCTTCGCTATAATAGCGGCTACGATCGTTAATTTTTGATTCTCCATGGTAATAATTCTAAATTGATAATATTACTTTTGATAAAGCCATTCTAGATTTTGGTTTTTTACTGGGTTGATTAAAATCATCTTGGTCTCTATATCCAATACAAACGGCTACAATAGAGGCGTAGTCTGTTTGGTCCAATACCTTGTCATAATTTTCCGGTTCTATACCTTCCATGGGGGTAGCATCAATATCCATTTCCGCACATGCACTAAGGAAAACACCAAGTGCCAGGTATACCTGGCGATTAAACCAGGCTTTAAGCTGCTCTGCTGGCAGTGGTTTAAGAAACTCCTTATAGTAGTTTACCGCTCTTTCCGGAAGCTCTTTTTCAATTTGTTCCTCAAACAAAGAAATAGAATTTATTCGACTGAAAACCACAACGGTATCACTATCTAATACCTTATCGGTGTTTAACCACGATATTTTAGCTAATTTTTGTTTGGTATCCCTGTCGGACACAAAGGTAAATTTCCAAGGTTGGCCGTTTATAGATGAGGGGCTTAAACGTAAAATCTGTTGTTACTCACTAATTTTTTGACTGTCTATTTTTTTAGAGGCGTTATATTTTTTGGTCGTATAACGTTGTTCCATAGATTGTATAAAACTCATGTTCGCTTTTTTATTACACTATATAATGTATAGTTACAAAATTAAGTATAGTATTCTATCTTTGCAATAACCGTCAAAAGGGATAGTTTAATTTTATGCTGAGTTATGTATCGATTTAAAGGAAAGGAGTACCCTTGTTCCGCAAGTCTTACAATGGGTGTTATAGGTGGAAAATGGAAAACGGTCATATTATTTTATCTGATAAAAGGACCCCTGCGTTACAATGAACTAAGAAAAGAAATGCCTACGGTAACAGAGCGTACATTAAGTTTGCAATTGAAAACCCTAGAGAAAGATGGTATACTAAAGCGAAAGGTCTATACCTCAAAACCACCTTTAAAGGTTGAATATTCATTAACGGAATTGGGACAAACTTTAATTCCCTTGATTAAATCTATTTCCGATTGGGGCAAAACTGCCTTTGAGAACAATTCTAAGTAATTCCTTTTTTAAAATTCCAACTACCGAACTAAAGCACCGTATGTTATCTTTTCCAATTTGGAGTTACTATCGGCGTATTGGCCAGTCACCATTAATTTTCCTTCAGAGCTTTTCTAAAACAAACACTGTTCGTAATACCCTCATAAGGCGGATAATTGGGAATTATAGCGTAATTGTTTTTTTTGTAAAGTGCAATAGCTTCGGGTTGGCGCAAACCGGTTTCTAGTACACAGTAAGTATAGCCAAGGTCTTTGGTCCATTTTTCCAGTTCGGCAAGTAGGAGGGAGGCAATACCTTTTCCGCGGGATTTGGGGTTTACGTACATTCTTTTGACTTCCATAGCGCTGCCATTAAAACGTTTTATTGCTCCGCAGCCTATGGCAGTTTCATTTTCATAGTAGACAACGCAATGTTTCAAAACGTTAATACCGTTAAACTGTGCGTAAAAAGCATTGTCCTCGCCATCCCTTAGAGCCAAATCGGCATCTAATAAGGTTACTAGCTTAATGAAATCAGAATTTGAAGAGTCCGTTCTTACTATTTTTCCCATAGGACAGATGTTAAACAGTAATAGAAACACCATCTGTAGTTACTCCGTTGGCATCAAAGTAAAAATCAATTCGCCCCAAATTAATACCAAAACAACCTACTTGGTTCACGAGAATTTCTCGTCCCGAAGCATTAGTCGCGACGCTAGGTCTTTCTAAAAAAGTATGCGTATGACCTCCTATAATCAAATCGGTATATTTTGTTCTCGCCGCTAATTTCATATCATCCGGTCTGTTCTTGTCCGTATAGCTATAACCTAAATGCGATAAGCAAATGACCAAATCACATTTTTCTTCTTTCTTTAACCGTTGCTCTAAATCTATCGCGATTTCAAAAGGATCTAGATACTCGGTTTCTTTATAGAGTGTTTTGGTCACAAGCCCTGCCAATTGAATACCTAATCCGTAAACACCAATTTTGATGTTGTCACGCATATAGGTCTGATAGGGTTTTGTAAAGCCATCCAAAACCGTTTTGCTAAAATCATAGTTGGAGGAAACAAAATCAAACTTACCAAAGGGTATTTGGGCTAAAAAGCCTTCGACTCCGTTGTCAAAGTCATGATTGCCTATGGTTGCAGCATCATATTTTAACATGGTCATTAACTTCATTTCCAACTCACCTCCATAGAAATTGAAATATGGCGTTCCTTGAAAAATATCACCAGCATCAAAAAGTAAGGTATTTGGGTTCTCTTCCCGTATAGTATTGACCAAGCCAGCTCTACGAGCCAGTCCTCCTAGACCTGGAAAACTAGAA
>JBARUM010000117.1:0-8938 GCA_049645725.1 Maribacter sp. | reverse complement strand
AGAGGATGCCATTGGAGCTTATATTGATATTTCCGGTAGTGTTTTTAAGGTAATCGGAGTCTTTCAAGATGAAGCTGGCGACGATGAAGAGCGTCGAATATACATTCCTTATACAACTAGACAGTTGATTGAAAAGAACACGGATAAAATAGACCAACTTGTTGTTGGCTTTAATCCTGAAATAGGATATGCAGGTGCCATGGCATTCGATAAGAGCTTGGACCGTTTTTTAAGAGAGAAAAAATTCATTAGCCCAGAAGATCAAAACGGTATTTATATTAGGAATGTTGCCGATCAGCTAAAGCAGAATCAACAATTTGCGGGGGTACTTGCCTATATAGGAGGATTTATCGCTTTTGGAACCATTCTGGCCGGTATCATCGGTATTAGTAATATCATGGTTTTTGTAGTAAAAGAACGCACCAAAGAATTAGGAATTCGTAAAGCTTTGGGTGCAACGCCAAAAGCCGTTATTGGATCAATATTGCTAGAATCTGTTTTCATCACTACGATCTCAGGAATTATTGGAATGATAGTGGGCATCGCAATTATAAGTTCCCTTGGTAAAAAATTAGAGGATTTTTTTATAACGGACCCTTATATCAATATGGGTTTGGCGGTATTTGCTACTATAATACTGATTGTTTTTGGGGCTATCGCAGGATACATACCTGCTAGAAGAGCCGCTAGAATTAAACCTATTGTTGCATTAAGGGACGAATAATATGAAGTTTATTTTTGACAGTAATACATGGCAAGAGATATTTGGTTCTATCAGTAAGAATAAGGTTCGGACCATTATTACTATGATAGGCGTATTATGGGGGATTTTTGTTTACATAGGACTTTCAGGGGCCGCACAGGGAATGGATAATGGTTTCGATAAGGTTTTCAAGACGGTGTCCATGAATAGTATGTTCGTTTGGGGGCAGAGCACAAGTAAGCCATACGATGGTTATAAAACAGGTAGGCAGATGCAACTGAAGCTTGGTGACGTCACAAAATTACAGAATAGAATTCCTGAAATTCAGTACATAGCTCCTCGTATAGATATGGGAGGGTTTGGAACTGATCCCGTTTATACCGTAAGAGGTCAGAAATCGGGGACTTATCCTGTTAACGGGGATTTCCCTGTTTATACCAAGATAGCCACGAAAAAAATCTTCGATGGTGGTAGGTTTATAAATGATGAGGATATAGAACAGGCACGCAAAGTATGTGTCATTGGAGAAAGAAATCTACAAGAACTTTTTGAAAAGGATGAAAACCCCATTGGGCAATATATTCGAATAGGCAATGTTTATTTTCAAGTTATTGGAGTACATAAGTTGGCCCAAGGTGTAAGCTTTGATAATGATACGGCCATATTTATCCCATTTTCAACCTTTCGAAAACTATATAATACGGGGGATAATATTGGCTATATGTGTATAGCAGCTTATGACGATGTTGACGTGGTTCAAGTGGAAACCGATGTTAAGGCACTGCTAAAAAATATACACCATGTAGATCCTGAGGACGAGAGGGCCTTCGGTTCTTTCAATCTTGGTGAGATGTTCACCAAAGTATCAGGCTTCGCGAAAGGATTAACCTTTCTCTCATTAATCGTTGGCATTGCCACTATTTTGGCTGGTGTTATTGGTATTGGTAATATACTATTAATATCTGTTAAGGAACGTACCAAAGAGTTGGGCGTTAGAAGGGCTCTGGGCGCAACACCTAGTGAAGTGCGAAACCAAATTATTCTAGAATCTGTTTTTCTTACCACAATCGCAGGTATCATGGGTATCATTTTAGGTGCCGGAGTTTTATCGATAATTAATAGTCTAACCCAAGATTTGGATTTTCCCTATACCAACCCCACAGTTCCTATACCCTATGTTTTAGGAGCACTGGCAATCATGGTTATACTAGGAACCCTTATAGGGCTTATACCTGCACAACGTGCGGTTAGCATACGACCTATTGATGCTTTAAGAGAAGAATAACAAACAAACCAATACATAACGAATACAAATAAACTAGAAATGAATAAAATTGTAAAATACGTATTAATAGGGCTTTTAGTAATTGGGGCACTGTGGGCGGCAGTGTTTTTTATAAAGTCTAACAGTAAGTCATCTATAACTTACGAGACCCAAAAGCCTTTTATATCAAATATTGAGAAGAAAACAGTAGCTACCGGTAAGGTGGTTCCTGAGGATGAAGTTGAGATAAAGCCTCAGATTTCAGGTATTATAGAAAAAATATACTTGGAAGAAGGTTCACCGGTCAAGGCCGGGGATTTGATCGCGGTCATAAAAGTGGTGCCGAACGATCAAACCTTGAACCAGGCTCAAGGTAGGGTGAGTACTGCTCGCATCGCTTTGAACAATACAAAAATAGAATATGATAGGAATAAATCGCTCTTTGATAAGGGAGTTATCTCAAGTCAGGAATTTAATAATCTTCAATTACAGTTTGATCAAGCTAATCAGGAATTGAAAAATGCGCGTGCGGATTATCAGATTATAAGAGTGGGCTCGGCAGGTGGTTCGTCATCGGCGAATACAAATATCCGCGCCACGGTAGACGGTACGATTCTTGAAATTCCTGTTGAGGAAGGCGACCAAGTAATACAGAGTAATAACTTTAACGACGGTACTACCATAGCCACTATCGCAGATTTAGGGAAGATGATTTTTGAAGGTAAGGTAGATGAAGGTGAAGTAGGGAAGTTAAAGGTAGGTACGCCATTGAAAATTAGTCTTGGCGCAGTCGAGGGTAAGGAACTGGACGCCAAGTTACGTTTTATAGCTCCAAAAGGCATTGAGGAAACTGGAGCGGTTCAATTTAAGATAGAAGGCGATGTCGAAATCAACGATAGTATCTTTATCAGGGCTGGTTATAGTGCAAATGCCTCAATGATTTTAGAAAAGAAGGATAGTGTTTTGGTTATTCCAGAGGCGCTACTACAATTCGATAGGAAAACAGATAAGCCTTATGTTGAAGTAGCCATAGGTCCGGCCGAAGAGCAAAAGTTTGAGCGCAGGGATGTAGAAATCGGCATATCGGATGGTGTTAATGTGGAAATAGTATCGGGCTTAACGGAGGATGACCTTGTAAAACAATGGAATAAAACAGAACCTATAAAAAAGGGTGAAGACGAGGACGAGGACGCTGAAAGCGAGGAATAAAAACATCAATCAAAATAATAATCAAAAAATCAACAAATGAAATTTAAACTGACAGCACTTTTGCTGGTATTTTTTATAGGGTCGTTATTGGCCCAAGAGAAGAAATGGACTCTAGAGGAATGCATCGTCTACGCAGAAGAGAATAATATCTCCATCGCACAGTTCGAGTTAGATTTAGAGAATGCTAAAATCGATGAGTCGGACGCTTTTGGTAACTTTTTACCTGATGCGAACGGACAGATTAGTACATCGGCAAATACCGGTCTCTCATTTGATCCGACAACTCAAGAACCGGTGACCACGACTATAATTACAGGTAGTGGTAACCTAACCTCTACGGTAAATATTTTCAACGGTATGCGGAATATTAATCGTCTTAGGCGGGCAAAAATGAATGCATTAGCCATTCAATATCGTCTGGACGACTTAAAGGACGATATACGGTTAAACGTAGCAAACACCTATTTGAGCATTATTTCAAATAAGGAAACTCTAGCAACTGCAAAAGCCCAATATGCCGAAACGGAACAAGGTTTAAAAAGAACGGAAGAGTTGGTTGAGGCGGGTGTTTTACCGGCAGGGGATTTATTGGACATTCAGGCGACCGCTGCTGGGCAAGAACAACAAATCGTAAATACGGAGAACCTTGTATTGATATCACGAATCAATTTAGCCCAATTGTTACAAATTAGGGATTATGAAAATTTTGATGTTGCAGATGTGGATTTGGAGGTACCCCCTTCACAGGTATCGAACCGAACTCCAAAAGAAAATTTTGCCGCCGCTCTGGCATTTCGAAATGACATAAAATTAGCGGAGAGTAATGTAGCACTTGCAGAGCAAGATTTGAAAATTTCAAAAGGAGCACTACTTCCAACACTTGGAGCTTTCTTTAATTACAACACTAGATATTCGGATCAAGAACGATTCAATAATATAACAGGCATGTTGGAAAGGGAGAGTTTTACCAATCAATTATGGTTGAACGATGGTGTATCCTATGGGGTGCAATTGAACGTGCCCATTTTTAATCGTTTTGCGAACAGGAATAATATTAAGCGATCAGAAATTGGTGTGCAACAGGCACAATTACAGCTTGAACAAAATAAACTGCAGCTAGAAACGGAAATCAATCAGGCCTACGTGAATGTCGTTAATTTGGCAAAAGCCTATGAGGCTGCTCAAAAAACCTTGGCGGCAAGACGATTGGCTTACGACTATTCAAAAGAGCGTTTTGAGGTTGGCTTGCTGAACGCCTTCGATTTCAGTCAGGCGCAAGCACGTTTGGATAATTCCGAAGCTGATGTTGTGCGAACCAAATATGATTATATTTTTAGCTTAAAAGTCCTAGAGTTCTATTTTGGGCTCCCTATCGTTTTAAATTAAGCTAACCCGATTATTTTGGAAGCCCGTAAATTTAAATTTACGGGCTTTTTCATGATACCACTATTCAATACCTTTGATTTATGGGATTGATCTTGAATTTAGAAACTGCGACTACTAATTGTTCTGTGAGTTTAGCCAATGATGGTGAAGTTTTGGCCTTGAAGGAGCATGACACTCCCAATTATTCACATTCGGAGCAGCTTCATGTTTTTATTCAGGAATGTATGGAAAAAGCTGGTCGTAATTTAAGTGAATTAGATGCTATTGCCGTAAGTAAGGGGCCAGGATCCTATACTGGTCTTCGAATAGGAGTTTCTGCCGCTAAAGGTCTTTGCTTTTCTATAGGAGTTCCTTTGATTTCCATTGCTACGCTGAAAAGCATGGCTTTCCAAATAAAGGTCTCGGAAGGGGAGTTTATAATTCCTGTTCTGGATGCCAGACGTATGGAAGTATATTCTGCTGTTTTTAATTCTGATTTAAAACAGATTAGGGAGACAAGGGCTGAGATTATTGACGAAAAGTCTTTTGAAGACTATACCAAAAATCAAAAAGTAAGTATTGTGGGGAATGGTGCAGAAAAAATAAAACCTATTTTGAAATATCCGGATATTAAATTTGAAAGTTATATTATACCTTCTGCTAAAGATATGGCTCCTTTATCTTTTAAAAAATATCTTGAAAAGGACTTTGAAAATATTGCCTACTTTGAACCTTACTATTTAAAGGATTTTATATTACAGCTGTCAAAAAAATAACTCCTTGGAAATAATAATTTCCAAGGAGTTATTTTAAAAATTATAGTGATTCCTTATGCTTTGGATTGATGCATAACACGTTGTGGAAACGGAATTTCAATTCCTTCCGCGTCGAACCTATGCTTAATTTCTTCCATCACAAAGAAATGTGCTGGCCAAAACACTTCGTTCTTTGCCCAAAATCGTAACGTTAGATTTACAGAGCTATCTGCGAGTGCTCCTACGTAAACTTCTGGAATCGGTTCTTCCAATATGTTTTCACAATCAGCACAAATTTTTAATAAAATGTCCTTGGCTTTTTTAATATTGGAACCATAACCTATGCCAACATCTATTTTATCTCTTCGTGTATCTTTAGTATTGTAATTAATAATATTGTTATTAGATAGCTGGCCATTTGGTATAATTGCCATTTGATTTCCGAATGTAGTAAGCTTAGTTGTGAAAATAGAAATTTCTCTTACCGTGCCATCAACACCTTGTGCAGAGATAAAATCACCTACTTTAAATGGTTTGAATAAAAGAATTAATACCCCTCCCGCAAAATTGGCTAGAGAACCTTGTAAGGCAAGACCAATAGCAAGACCTGCGGCACCTAAAATAGCGACCAAAGAGGTAGTTTGAACACCAAGTTGCGTTATAAAAAGAACAAATAAGATTATTTTTAAAGCAATGTTGATAAAGCTTTGTAAAAAAGTTTCTAGAGCAAGGTCGTAGTCTTTCTTTAGAAAAAACTTCTTAACCAATTTATTTATTATTCTAATTACATATGTTCCAACAATTAAAATAAGAATGGCCAATAAAAAATTTGGCAGTGCACTCCAGAGCCAATCTATTGCTTTTTCTATATGTTCTTGATAATTAGCAAATTTTTCCATGTTAAACTATTATTTTTGCAAAACTGAAAAAACGAAAGTCGCAATACAAGGAAATTTCATTAAACTATTGTTAATGGTCCTCTTGGACATGTAATTGAGTTAAAACTTTTTTAATCTGCGTTAAAGGTAGTTGGCAAGCACCTTCTTCACAAATATAAATTTGCGTGGTGCCAGGGACATATCTATTTTTCAGCAAAAGGATTTCCCCCTCTTCCTCCGTTGCTGCAATTAGTGTGTGCGGTAAGTATTCCCTTAGAATTTGCTCGCTCTTATTTTTATAATCTTTTCCTACAATCGCAACTTCATAAAATGGTTTTTGAACCAGTAGTAATAAATGTAACCAATTGGCGTGATTTTGTGGATGGTCAAGAATTGTTTTTTCCATAGCTCTAACCATTTTGTCCAAATAGTTGTTGTAATTAGAGCTAGGATAGTATTTGGAAAGCTTCAATAAGTTTAGGGCCATCACGCTATTGGAGGAGGGAATTACGTTATCACCAACTTCGAGCGTTCTTCTGATAACTATATCGTCATTTTTGGAAGTGAAGAAAAGCAAACCTGTTTCTTGATCCGTAAAATTTTCCAAAACATAGTCCACTAATTTTTTTGAATGATCCAACCACTCTTTGTCAAATGTTACTTCATAAAGGCCAATAAACCCATCAATTATGGATGCGTAGTCTTCTAAAAAACCATTAATACTGGTTTTGCCATCTTTATAGTTATGAAATAGTTGTCCGTTACTTTTCATTAGGTTAGCCCTAATGAACTTAGCATTTCTTAGGGCAATATTTAAAAAATATTTATTTTCCAAATAACGATATGCATCCGTCAAACCCTTTAGGGTTAGTCCATTCCAAGATGCCAAGATTTTGTCATCCAGTCTTGGTTTTTTTCTCTTATCTCGTTCCTCTTTCAAGATTTGCAAACAAGAAGTAATTTGCTGCTCTAGTTCACTTTCGGATAATTTGTTTCTCGTTGCGATATCTGAAACGGAGGCGTCCTTGATGAGAACATAATTATCATGTTCCCAAAAACCATATGAATTTACATTGTAATAGTCTTTAAAAATAGGGTAATGTTCCTTCAATAGCTGTTTTAATTCTATCTCTCTCCAAACATAGTATGCACCCTCCTCCATTTTGTTTTTATTATCTAAGCTATCCGCATCTAGAGAAGAATAAAACCCATCACTAATATCTAACAATTCCTCTTCTAAAAAGGCTACTGTTTGAACAACAACTTTTTTGTAAAGTGGATTTTTAGATTGGGCGTACGCCTTCGCATAAAGGCTAACGAGTAAACCATTGTCGTATAACATTTTTTCAAAATGTGGAATGTGCCATTTTGTATCCACTGCATATCTTGAAAAACCTCCTCCAACATGGTCAAAAATTCCGCCCCAGGCCATTCTTTTTAAGGTAGTATGTACATAATCCAGGATACCCATGTCATTTTGTGTAACGCCATAATGTAGCAGGAAGTTCATATTAACGGGCATCATAAATTTAGGAGCCCTTTTATAGCCTCCTAAAAAAGTATCAAAATAGGCTGACCAATCTTCTACCATTACCTTGATTTGGTTAACCGTAATACGGTTTGTGTTCTTAGAAGTATTGATTCTATTGATTTCCTTTATGCCCGCCGAAAGATTCTCGGCATAGCCAACTACCTTTTGTGGTTCGGATAGGTATAATTTGTTGAGTTGCCCTAGTACGGTAATCCAATCATGTTTTTTTACATATGTTGCTCCCCAGTAAGGTTTTCCATCTGGAAGTGCTATAATATTTAGAGGCCAACCTCCGCTGCCCGTCATCATTTGGAGCGCATCCATATAAATTTGGTCAATGTCCGGTCTCTCTTCCCTATCTATTTTTATATTTATGAAGTTAGCGTTCATGACCTGTGCTACGCCTTCATCCTCAAAACAATCGTGTTCCATGACATGTCACCAGTGACATGCGGCGTAACCAATACTAATGAGCAACAACTTGTTTTCTTTTATCGCTCTTTGTAAAACTTCAGGTCTCCAGGCTTCCCAATTTACTGGGTTGTGCGCATGTTGTAAAAGATAGGGACTAGTTTCCGTGATTAAGGCGTTGGTATATTGGTAATTCACTTTTAATCGTTATTTGATAATTCAAGTAATAAAAAAAGCGCCTCTAAGGCGCTTTCTAGATTGTAATGGCAAAATTAATTAACTTCAAAGGTGATTTTTACATTAACTCTATAGTTAACCATTTTACCATCTTCAACGGTTGCGCTTTGTTCATTAATATAAACAGAACGAATATTCTTTACTGATTTTGATGCATGTGAAACAGCATTTTGAGCAGCATCTTCCCAGCTATTATCTGAGTTGGACAATACCTCTATTACTTTTAAAACTGACATATTTATTTGTTTTTAGTGTTTGCTTAAAAATAACGATTGTAAGACAGAAAGACTAACTCATTACCTATTATTTTTATCCATTTAAAGCTACTACCTTGTTGACTTTTTCTCCCATCATATTCTTCAACATGGTTTCTATTCCATTTTTTAAGGTAAAGGTCGAGGATGGGCAACCACTACAGGCTCCCTGTAGTATAACATTTACCGTTCCCGTATCAGGTTCGTAGGATTTAAATAGAATATTACCACCGTCACTTGCTACCGCTGGCTTTACGTACTCTTCCAAAATATCTATGATTTCCTTTGAAGTATCGTCCAAATTCTCACTTTGTTCTACTTCCTTGGTCGT
>JBARUM010000116.1:0-6586 GCA_049645725.1 Maribacter sp. | reverse complement strand
GGCTCAAGGTCATTGGCCAGAATTTTACAGCCGAAACCGTGCATTATTTTGGTCATAATACTCCCAATTCTTCCCGTTCCTACTATACCAACAGTTTTACCATGTAAATTGAATCCTATAAGGTCATCTTGTAAAAAATTATACTTGTGAACTTGGGTATTGGCCTGAACTAGTTTTCGATTTAACGCCAATAAAAGGGCTGTGGCATGTTCTGCAATAGCATGAGGTGAATAATCAGGCGCATTTGCAACCTTAAAGCCAAAACTTTTGGCCGTTTTAAGATTAATATTATTGTGGCCGGAAGAACGGATGGTAATGTGGCGTACACCTAAATCCCAAAGCTTTTCCAAAACAATGGAAGAGGCATCATCACCGGAAAATATACTTATAGCTTCAAAACCAACCGCCTTTATGGCCGTTTCGGAATCCAAAGCTTCCTTAAGATAGGTTACTATATGATTATTCCCGTTCGCCTTTTTCAAAAAGGGTACCTCGAAATCCTTTGTGCTATATACCAGTAACTTCATTATCAGTTTTTTTCTCTTTTCTAAATATTAAATCTTGATCCTCTAGTGCCAGCACCACAAGTTTTATATAGTCTTTTACAGACTTTTCTATATTCTTAGGGTCGGTAATATCAATACTGCCGCGCCAAATCATTGCTCTCTCCTTACCTTCGCAAATACAGTATAACGTGGTCTGGGCATGGTATATCGTAAAAATGTCGTAGTAACCTTCATCGTAGTATATTTCTTGGTGCGTTAGGTAGTCGTCATTGAACCTTCCTTGATAATTATCCCAACTAGATATAGTCTTCATAAAACTGCGACGGTCTTCAGACCCTATTATTTTGGTAAATAATATGGCATCAAAGCCCTTGTCTAAAAGGCTTTGTTCTACGTTGTCCAGTTCTTGTTCTGTTTTTCTGGAATCCGTAAAATTCACATCGAAAACATCTAGGCTTCCCATTGCCTCAAAATTCCTTTTTTCGAATTCCTGTTTTAATTTATCCTCAAAATCGGCTCTTGCCTCCTGGTTTTGTGTCATTCCTACGATTAAGACCTTATTGGCGTCGAACAATACGATATCGGGATTTTTCCAATTCTCTACCAAACTTACGGAGGAGCAACTGAAAATAAATACTAATAATACGATGGAAAGTTTTTTCATGAATTCATTATTTACTTACTGTTCTAACCTTATACTCAGGATTACCTAAAACTATTTTCTGTTTCTCGGTTTTAAGAATGGAAGCTAATTGGGCAAAACCTCTTTCTTTTACGGTTCTGTAGTCCAAAAGGTAATTGTTCACCTTCTGGTAAAGTAATTTATGGGTCTTTCTATAAGCTTTTTCCATTTCTATCTGGTTTACACCATCCATTAAAATTTCTAACTGATTCATATGTTTCTGAATCCCTTTGGCGATGATGTTTAATCTTTGTCTATTTTCTACTATAGCCTTTTTAAAATCGTTAATTCGCGAAAATTCCAACTTATTTAAAGGCTTGATTGCAAAAGATTGAATTAAGTTTTTCAGAAATTTCTGCTCATCCCTGATAAAGGAAAGTTCAGAAAACCATTTTTTAGAGTGTTCATGCATTTCTTCGGCACTGAACCACTCCACATAACTATATTTCGTCTTTTTGGCACTCATTGGGCTGTTTAAAAAGATACCTTATTGATTGGTCTAATGTATTGTAACCAAGCATGAATAAAAATGACAATGGTCAGTTTTAAAGGAGCATCATTAGTGATATTATGTATTCTCTGGCTTGCGCCTTTTTAAAATCCCACCGGCATAGATGAAAATTTCTGATTTTAATTTTTGAAAATCCTCGAAACAGTTAGCTACTTTTGTTTGAAGCGCATCGTGTCTGTGGTAATAGCTTAAATCGCATGTACTATGGGTACAATCCAACATGCCGCCTAAAGTGTTTTCATGTTGTGAAATATCGTCCCTAACCTTTTTATTCATTTCTTGGACTGATTTGATACGTGTATTGTATTCTTGTAAACGCTCAAAAAGATTAGGAGTATTGGGTTCAAAAATGTAGCTATCCAGAAGGCGTACTATAAAAATAAGTTCATCGGCCATAAATTGGAAGTTAGACTTCCATTGTTGTATTTCCCAATGAAGTTCTTCCACTTTTTTCTGTTGTACGGTCTTATTTTTTTCTTTTTCCATGGTCTACAGCTATACGACTAAAACTACTTACCAGTCTAACTGAAAACAATGATATAAGTCATTGATTTTATCCTATGATAACTTCATGAATTTCATTTAATTTGGGGATATGCGTTTGCCAACCATTTACGGTATGGATTTTAGCCCTAAAAGCATCAAGGGCGGTAGACTCACCATGAATTAGAAACACACGCTCAGGAATATTTTTGATGTTTTCCATCCATGCCAGTAGTTCTTGTTGGTCCGCATGTGCTGACAAACTTTCAAGATGTGTGATTTTGGCCTTAACGGGATAATACTTTCCGAACAACTTTAGTTCATGGGTCTCTTCTAGAAGTTGTCTGCCCCGCGTTCCTTCGGCTTGGTACCCCACTAACAATATTGTAGTGGTAGCCAAATCTATAAGCTGCTTTAAATAGGTAAGTACCCTACCGCCGGTGACCATGCCACTGCCGGCGATTACAATTTTTGGCCGTGGGTCGTCAATGGTTTTCCAAGTATCCGCATAGGAGCTTATGATGTTGAAATGTTCGCACATGGTATGATACTCCTTCATGGAGAGTTTATGCCAGCTGGGGAAGCGCTCGAATACGGATAACACGTTATTTCCCATTGGGCTATCTATGAAAATAGGGATATTGGGAATTTTATGCTGCTTGTACAGTTGCCAAAGTAGATACATTAAAGATTGCAAGCGCTCCACGGCAAAAGATGGAATGATGAGCGTGCCTCGTTCATTTACGGTGTCTTTGATCAGTTCTATCAGAATTTTTTCTACATCTTCCTGGGGATGCAGTTTATTGCCATAGGTGCTTTCCACAAACAGATAATCCGCCCATTTAGGGCGGTCGGGCGGAGCCAAAAGATAATCTTTACTCCGCCCAACATCTCCGGAAAAAATAAATAACCTACCAAGTATTTCTAGTTCGATAAATGTCGCACCGATAATATGTGCATTGTATCGGAACTTGAAACGTATGTGTTTGGATAATATGATCCATTTGTCTTTTTCTTCGAAACGGAAGAGGTCAATAGCTTTTTCTGCCTCCTTTATCGTATAAAAGGGGATTGCAGGACGGTGTTTGCTGTACCCTTCTTGGTTGGCCCTTTCGGCCTCTTCTTCATGTATCTTAGCACTGTCCAAAAGAATAATACGAGTTATGGCTAGGGTAGAATCCGTTCCTATAATCTTTCCTTTGAATCCGTTTTTGACCAAACGTGGAAGATATCCGGTGTGGTCTAAATGACCGTGTGTCAACAATACAAAATCGATTTTAGAAATATCGATGGGCAAGGGTTCCCAGTTCAATAGCCTAAGTTCTTTTAATCCCTGAAACATCCCACAATCTATCATAAGATTCAATTCAGGTGTTTCCAAATAAAATTTAGAGCCTGTTACAGTCCCTGATGCTCCTAGAAAATGGATTTTTACAGTGTTCATTGGCTATGACATACAAAGTTGTTTTATTTCTTCAAAAATCCGCTCCTTTCTTGTTTTAGAAATACCCAAGTGATCTAAAAAGAATTTGTCCTTCCAAAGTTGTCGGCATAATACTATATCCCTACTTAATAAAAATCGTTTCTCCCTATTCGTCAGCAAGGTAGAAACGGTAATAGGGTATAGTCCTAATCTGTCTATTCTGTCTTTTAGGCCGTCTCTTAATGGATAATCCCAACTTAACAAATACAATCCAACACATTTCCCGTATTGTATGGCATGTTCCGTAAATCGGGTATTGGTTACTACCCAACCTTTGTCCAACACATTGGCATTGGTTTTTTTGGTTACCCAATGTGTTTTAACATCATTATAACGGGAATGTATATAAAGGGGTACTTTTACATTACAATTACGGCCTTCTTCGCCATGAAATTTGCATTCGATGATAGTGGTGCGCCCATTTTTTCCGGCAAGCACATCTATTTCGTGGGTTACGCAGCTACCGTCCATAATCACGTCAACTTTTGTGGAATAGCCAGAATATTCCAATACGGCACTTACAAAACGTTCAAAAGGAAAACCTGTAGGTCCAAGTTCGTAAATGGCTTTTTTCAACTTGTATTTAGAGGCAAAGACCGACTTCTCTTTTTTGAGTAGTGCATAGGCCCTATTGTAGATTTCGTTAGTAGAAATACCTTCATACAGTTCGTCACGGACCTTGTCAACAATTTCCTCCACTAGATTATGGTCCGCTCCGCTATGTTTTAAGGAACTACGGAGCTTATCTAAAGAGAATTTAGCCTTTTCTCCAGAAGATTTAATGATATCGATTTTGGTTACCTTAGGCATATTATTTCTTTAGATTCACTTCTAGTTCCGGTATTTTTAGTAATTGAAGTGTAGCGGATGCCAAAGTAACCTTGCCGTTTGTTTCGGAAACAGCTTTTTCTATGTATTGAAACAATTTATGTTTTGTGGCTCTTCTTAATTTATAGTCCGTGATATATCTTAGGTTTAGCGCTATCCAATTATCGGTAAGATTCACCGCCAAGGTAGGTTTCAATGTTGCATTTTCTATATAATAACGTTCCACCATCTCCTTCCATTTTGCCAATGAGTTTGCAGAGTATTCGGAGAGTAGCTCAGAAGCGGTATCCAATACGATTTTCTTTCCCATTTCTATATCTGAACCGTAGGTAATCAAAATATTCAACTCGTCCCAAACGAATGGAAAGTCCATGGAATAATTCTTTATGGGACCTTTGAAGACAAAAGCGTTGCTTATTTTGACAATTCTACCCGAATAATTATCGCTGCTAACCCATTCGCCCATTTCCATCATTGTGGTGTAAATACTGTCAATGTCAATGACATCGCCTTTGATACCGTTTATTTCTATACGATCCCCAGGTTTATAGACGCGTACAAAAAAAATATAGAAGGAACCGGCTATACTTAAGATTAATTCTTGTAAGGTAAACGTAATGCCTGCGGTGAAGAGTCCTATGATTATGGTGTAATCCTCAATATTCTCAACGGTAAGTGAGATAAGAATCAGCAACCCTATCAGAATATATCCAACGACCTCGACCGCTTTTTGAGCCTTATACCGGATGGTCACATCATTAATTCTTCTTTTCAACAGCTTACGAAGAAAACCTATGACCAAAACGATAAATAATACCCAAAGAATCAGTTTTGTTGTTTTTACAACGATAGGGTTTTCAAAAAAATTTAACAACTCCTCCATAGGTGTATTGGTAAGACCCAATAACAAGAATTGTTTTTGAGTTTATATTTAGTCATTAACTAGTTTTTTTGCCGAAAATATTCCCGGACCAAGGCTTTAATCTGATTTTCTGTCATACTATCCGCTTTTTCCACGGTTTTCAATTTCGCAGCCAAATTCTTATGATTGTTTGTCAATTCTTTCCGGAACTTTTCGTTGGTATCCGCAGGGCCAAAGAGGGCTATCGCGTTTGCGTCGTCAATAGCTTTCGCCAAATTATTGAAGTACTTTTTCAATTGGTGCTTTTCCTTTTCTAGATATTTACTGTCCTGAACCACATCTTGTGGCCCCCATTTGGCCGATTTTGTCCGTGATCCGCCGGAAGGTTTGTAAAAATCCAAATTCGACATTATGGTTTCAAATTTTTCTTGCTCTCCTTTTAGGCTCACAATGTGTGCTTTTTCCTTATCCATCCATATTCCTATATATTTCATAATTTTCAAGTTTTAGTGTAAGGCCAGGATTGGGACGGTAGCGTCATAACCTATCTCTTTAACCAAGGGTTTGGAAAATACGCTGCCGAAGAAAAAGTGCTTTCTATTCATAAAGGCAATCATATCACTATCCCTACTTTCCGCAAAGGCCGTGATGCCGTCCGATACATCTTTTTTGTTCAGGGTATGGAAACTGTGGGATACAGCGCTCAAAATATCTCCTAGCAGTTTTTGACTTTTTTTTTGGTTATCATTTAAATCAGGTTTTTTAGCTACATACAAAACCCGTACGGCGCTATCATGCATTTTAGCAATCTCTATAAGATAGTTTAGCTCTCTGCGCTTAAAGGCATTTTTGTAGTCTGTTGGGAAGACAATTTCTTTCGGTTTAGAAAAGCGCACATCGTCGGGGATGGCCATAACAGGACATGCCCTTATCTTTTCCATGGCGTTTACCGTATTGCTTCCAAAAATAACACCCTTCGCGCTCGTAGCACCTTTAGTCCCCATTACGACGATATCAATATCCTTTTCGGCGATTGTCTGTTTTATAGCTTCTGATAAAAAGGTAAAAGTAGAAATGGTATGGTAGGAGTGTTTTGGATTGTCATGGTGTAGTTCCAACATATCCAATAGTTTTACGAATTGTTCTTCGGATTTTGCTTTTGCAGTTTCATATTCACCACTACCGGGTTCTGGTACGAGCAGATTGTCCGTACTGTAACCGTCCAGCCGGA
>JBARUM010000115.1:0-2437 GCA_049645725.1 Maribacter sp. | reverse complement strand
CTTGTGGACAGGCACGTTAACCACATCAGTGTTATCACCATTTCCCATTGGATGTTTTCAGGAAAAAAGAACCGCTATCTAGGTATTTTTCCGAGGCCTGGAGTATCTGATGCAGATATAATAGCAGCTGAACGTTTTGGAAAACCAATTAGAAAGTCCCTTCTATCAAACAATTATGAGAAGTTACAGGCTGATATTATTGCTCTGGAAGGAGTAAGAATAAATCCGTTTTTAGTGTTGACGGATAAAAGGGGTAACATACTGTTTTCAAAATGGGCAAACCACATTATTACCAAAGGAGAGCCTGGAACACCCGTTCGTTTGAAATGGATTGGTTTCTTCAAATATTATTTGTTATTTGCTATTTGGGTCATAGCCCCTATAGTTTTTATCGTATTTTTGCTGACTTATTTGCCTAGTTTTAAGAGAAGAAAGAAGGATAAGTCCTACTATTCTTCAGTGGCTTTAAAGGAGAATTGATGAAGGATGTATTTATTACGAGAATAGCCAAGTTTTTGCCGAACGAGCCCGTGACCAACGAAGAGATGGAGCACAAATTGGGTGTTATAAATGGCAAAGCCTCTAAAGCACGTAGAATTGTACTTCGCAACAACCGGATAAAAGAACGTTATTACGCCATAGATAAAAATGGAGAAGTTACACACAACAATGCGCAGCTGACCAAAGAGGCCGTTGAACTGCTGTGCGATAGAGATTTTACTACAAAAGACATTCAATTATTATCTTGCGGAACTTCCAGTCCCGATCAGATTCTCCCTTCTCACGCCGCTATGGTACATGGGTATCTCAAGAATGGGAATATGGAAATAAATTCCCCCTCTGGAGCTTGTTGCTCGGGTATGAACGCCTTAAAATATGGATATCTTTCCATAATGACAGGCCAAGTAGACAATGCTGTTTGTACCGGTTCTGAAAGAACGTCTTCATGGATGAAGGCAGAGGTTTTTGAAAATGAAGTGGAATATCTTAAGCAATTAGAGGACAATCCAATACTATCTTTTAATAAAGAATTTTTAAGATGGATGCTTTCGGACGGTGCAGGCGCCGTGCTTTTGGAAAACAGCCCTGCTGGTAAAGTTTCACTTAAAATAGAGTGGATGGATGGTTATTCGTACGCTTTTGAAATGGAGTCCTGCATGTACGCCGGTGCGGAAAAACTTGAAGACGGAAATCTAAAACCCTGGAGCGAATTTCCTGCGGACGAATGGGGTCAAATGTCTCTCTTTGCTATGAAACAGGACACGCGTTTGTTAGGGGATAACATTTTGGTGAAAGGAGTTGATAGCTTAAAGCAGGCCTACGAAAAACATCAAATAAGTCCAGATGAGGTAGACTATTATCTACCGCATATATCCTCCTATTATTTTAAGGAAGGCTTATACCATGAAATGGAAAAGCAAGGTATTAAGATGCCATGGGAAAAATGGTTCCTTAATTTAGAACATATTGGCAATGTAGGAGCTGCATCAATTTATGTAATGCTAGAAGAATTAGTTGCATCTGGAAAATTAAAAAAAGGTGATAAGATACTTTTACAGGTTCCTGAAAGCGCTCGTTTTTCCTACACATATGCCTATTTAACCGTCTACTAATGACTTTCTTGAAGCCACCTATTTTGGATAAGGGTTTTATCATTGACCTTATTCCCCAAAAACATCCATTTGTGATGGTAGATAAACTATATGATTTCTCCGATAGTCAAATTATTTCTGGCCTTACTATAACGGCTGATAATATTTTTACCTTTAATGGGCAATTTAACGCTGCCGGATTAATTGAAAACATGGCACAAACCGTTGCCATGCACAAAGGATACACGTATTATCTAAAAAACGAACCGGCTCCTGTTGGGTATATCGGTGCAATTAAGAAAGCGGAAATTTTAGAAATGCCAAAGTTGGGACAAGAATTAAGAACTACCGTAAACATCCTTCATGATATAATGGGGGTAACGCTAGTTGAGGCAAGCATAGTCTGTGAAGATAGGATTATAGCACAAAGCGAAATAAAAACGGCATTAGCATAATTATGAAAGAAGGGCGGCAAGATATAGATATAACCAAGTTCTTGCCCCATAGACCTCCCATGCTTATGGTCAGCACTATGCCACTGATCAACGATAGCGCCGTTATCACCAATTTTGAAATTACCAAGGATTGTATCTTCGTAACAAACAATTATCTAACGGAACCAGGTTTAATCGAGAATGCGGCACAAACCTGCTCCGCTATTGTTGGACAGAGTTATTTTCTAATTGATGATTTGGAGGGAACCAGCAACTCGGTAATCGGTTATATAAGTGCGATAAAAAAAGTAGTGATTCATGATTTGCCCAAAGTAGGTGAGATTTTAGTCACTAAAGCCGAATTAATATCTCGCTACGACACGGATAATTTAAGTATTTGTACCATTAGTT
>JBARUM010000114.1:0-2075 GCA_049645725.1 Maribacter sp. | reverse complement strand
CATAGGCGTTACTTTGGCCGCACTTCTGTTCATGAAAAAGGTCAGCGATATAGGTGAAAAAGGCATGCAGGTAGGTACCTTGGCAGGTTTCGAAGGCGAAAGACCATGGGAGGACGAAACCGGGTTCTTTTCAAAGTTCAAGGACCAGATCTATATCAAGCATCTGTACGGTCCATTGTTCTTTGGATTCACGTCCCACTTTAAAGAACAGGTGAAAATCATCGGTAGTGACGTCAAGATTTTGGTCATTAGAATGGACCGTGTTCCCTATATGGACCAGTCCGGCATTTACGCCCTTGAAAATGCGATATTAGAGTTGACCCTGAAGGACATAAAGGTAATCCTTACCGGATTGCAGGAACAACCAAGGGATTTGTTGCTTTCAATCGACATCATCCCTGATCTGGTACCGGAGGCCCAGGTATTTCCGAACATGGCCGAAAGTTTTGAATGGCTCGAAAAAGAACTTACAAGATAATGGCCAATGGCTTTGCATGCTGTATAATGTTTGTTATATTATTTGACTTTTGCACCTTGAATTTTCAATAGCAATTATTCAGAACCATCAGCAAATAGATGATTTAGCCAATGCTATAGTTTTAGGGATTATGTATTACGACAAGTACACAAATAGTTATGTTACGTTCCGCCGTCATGTGGAAGAACTTAATTTTTCGATTGTAAAAAGACCATTTCTTAAAAACCGATGATTTTAGAAATTTCCATATCGGAATCACTCGAATTGTTCTATAACCGGGCAATTGCAAGTTTACCGGGATACGCCCTAGGCATAATGATTATCGCCCTTGGTATCCTGTTCGGTACATGGTTGGGCAATTTTTCCAAAAGAAGGTTGTTGCGCCGTACCAAGGACCCACTAATGAGTAGGTTCCTCGGGAAGGCCATAAAATATACCTTGACCATGATAGCGATTATGCTGGCCCTGGATGCTGCAGGCCTGGGTTCCATTGCTGCGGGCATTTTGACGGCCGCCGGTGCCAGTGCCGTAGTTTTGGGTTTCGCCTTCAAGGACATCGGGCAAAATTTTATAGCAGGTATAATATTGGCCTTTGGACGGCCTTTCGATGTGGACGATACCGTAAAGATAGGTGAGAACTTCGGGAAGGTGAAAGCACTTGAATTCAGATATACGAAATTGAAATCCTTTGATGGCAGGGACGTGTACATCCCCAATAGCGATGTATTGACAAAACCGGTGACGAACTATACGGAAGATGGTTTTTTTAGATGGGAAGTAGTCATAGGAATAGCCTATGAGGACAACATAGATGGGGCCAAGAACACGGTGTTGGAAGCTTTGAGAAAAGAGCCGAACGTAATCGAAGACGACGAACATGAGAATTTCGTGATCGAAGATGAACTCGCGACCAGTACCGTAAATCTAAGGATATACTTTTGGGTGAACACAAAGGATTTTCGCCGTATGGCCTTGATTACTAAGGGCAATGTTCTTAAAAACGTTAAGGAAGCATTAGAGGATGCAGGGTATTACATGCCTGCGGATATACATGAGATCAAACTTTATGGTTCGGAGACCGAATTCCCTGTGAAACTGAATTCAAAAAAGGAGGATTAAGTGATTTCTTGCTATACGCTAAAAGAAAAAACTATAAAGTATGCCTAATTCATTTATCTAAGAATTTATTTTAAAGAAAGCTGACTATATTTATAGACGAATAGGAAACCCCATAAAAGTGACAACCTACTAAAGCGCCATGCCCGCTTTATAAAGGAGTTGTTACTACGCATTAGATGAAATTAAAACTTATAGTATTAACAGTTTTCTGTGTACCCTTGTTCTTTTTTGGTCAGAATGAATTGACAGAAGAACAAGTAACCGAGGACTATACCATTTTGAAAAATGTCCTGACCAAAGGTTACCCAAGTTTATATGAATACACATCTCTAAGCAAGTGGGATAGTTTATTTACCAACTTTGAAAAGGAAAAAATAACACCGATTAAAACTACTAATGATTTCTATAAATCCATAACTGAGCTGACAAACTATGCCAGAGATGGACACTTGGTCGTTATGCGTCCTCGGCTCACTTC
>JBARUM010000113.1:0-1726 GCA_049645725.1 Maribacter sp. | reverse complement strand
GTTTAATACGTCTTTTTTTCAATGAAGGCTCCTTATACTTCTCATAGGTCGTAAATAAGCTTACAGTAATATCGTTTTCCTGTGCACAAGTAAAGGCCGTTATCAATCCGAAAAGGAAACATAGGGTAGTTTGTAATAATTTCATTAGTTGGGTAATGGTTTAAAGTTTAAATCTTTTATTTTTTTTCTAACACTGGCCATAAAACCTTCACCTGGATCCGTTTTTACGGTGCGATAACCTGTATCTTTTTCCAGCCATAAAGGGTGACCTTCAAAAAGTTGATATTCATAGTGTCCTATAACATAGTCAATTGGATATTTTTCTGTTAAATAACGTACCAGCCAAATATTTGATTTTAATTGGGCTTTGGTCAATGGTTGGCCTTCCGCACCACCAACATTTTCAACCCCAATGGCACAATGGTTAAGACCAATTACATGCCTTGCCATAGTGGTCTCGGGTAATAATTGATAAATAGTGCCATCCCGATCTACCATAAACTGCGAGGAGACGTTCAATCCACTTACATTTTTTATATCTGGTCGCCAATTTGGTAATGTAGGCGCGTTAAATGCTTCAAAGGATTCTTGGAACGTAGGGATTACCGTCCAATGCAGCACAATCATCTTTGGCTCTATTTGTGGGGAATTCTTTTCCAAACCGTACCTATCGGATAGGTATTCCAGGGTTAGTATTTTTCGTTCTTCATTAAAGGTGATGGGCCTATCTACGATGATGTTGCTACTTTTGCATGAAATTATAAATAATAGACTACCGACCAATAGTATAAAAGCTCTCATTTAGCTATCTTTTTAGGAGATTCTTTTGGAATTGCATATTGGATTTGGACTTTTCTCCTACCCCATTCTCGAGCTTTTTCTACATCCGTTCCCATATAAATATCAATTCTATTAGTCCAGCGTGAATGCATTTTATCCTTTACTAAATAAATACCATCAAAAGTATCAATTTTGACCATAGTATTATGTCGTAATCCTTTCCGTAGAAGATCTCTTGAAACTGCGATCCACTTTACCCCTGGCATGATTGAATCTCCCCAAGCGGTAATCTTTGGATGCTCAAAAGAAGTCTGCCAAGAAACAGAATTATAGGCCGTAGCTGTTACCTTCAAAGGTATCCAATCATAGACAACAGTATCCTTCGCTTCATTTTTACAGCCACAAACCATCCAGAATACAAGTATAAAAAGGGTTTTTCTCAAGCTTTGGTTTTAAAGTAAATCATTTTCTAAGATAATAATATCTGTTTACTCGTCTTCTACTGCGTTGCCCAAATTATAAGTAAGGCTATAAAACCATAACTCATGAAACTTAAGGCAATAAGTGTTTCTCATCTACATCACACAATTTAATCGGTAAGGAAATATACTTATACCGCAGTTAGTAGCAAAAATATCTCTCTGGTTTTCCTTAAATTTGCAAAGCTATGAAAGAAGATAAAAAACCGGATTCTGTAGTCTTTGATGAGGACACACAAACCTATAATGGTAAGTTACTGCCCTACTCCAGCAGTGTTTCTGCCCCAAAGATTACCCCACCGGACATTACCTCTTGGAAAAACACGAACATCGTTAGTGCCAATAATCAGTTTAAGGCCAAGTACGAGGCTATACAGGAAGAATTCAAAATAATGATGCAGGAGTTTGAATATAACAATCTTGTATACAGTGCCAAATTCAATTTTGAACCCATTGTAGGTAAGGTA
>JBARUM010000112.1:0-4660 GCA_049645725.1 Maribacter sp. | reverse complement strand
ATTCCTAGGTAATGAGCCAATCCGGAAGAAACGCCAGCCACATATTTCTGGTCAGTATCACGGTATAATTTTTTAACCCTCCCACTACTTCTCTCTTTTTTAGATTTAGGTTCATCCTCAAAAATATCCTCGTCCACCATATAGTCTTCTGGTTGTCCCATAATTGCAATAACCGCATCCACTTCTTTGTGGGTAATGACCTGTCTGTCATTTTCTAGTTTTTCGTAGAACAGTTCTGCTATTCTAGCCTCTATATCGGCAAGAATTTCATCACTACCGGGTGTATTTGCAAAAGATCGTTTGACGGATTCTAAATACTTCCGCATCTTATTGAACGCATCTTCGTCCATGTGGAAGAGCGTATTCGCTAAATTTATATTTATTGTCTTGTTCATCGTTAGCTGTTTTTTGTATTGGTTACCAAATTAGTGGCCTTTCTTAACTCGTCCCAGGTGGTATCCAGTTCCTTTAGGAAAAGTTTTCCTGTCTCGGTAAGTGTGTAATATTTCCTTGGTGGTCCAGAAGTAGATTCTTCCCATCTGTAATTGAGAAGCCCTGCGTTCTTTAATCTGGTAAGAAGAGGGTAAATTGTGCCTTCCACCACCAGCATTTTGGCGTCCTTTAGCGTTTCTAGGATTTCAGAGGCATATTTGTCCTTTCCGTTGAGGATAGACAGTATGCAATACTCCAAAACTCCCTTACGCATTTGCGCCTTTGTATTTTCTACATTCATAACGTCTTTTTGCTTTTTATGCAGTTCTTCTTTAGAAGACGAGCGTTTCTTTTTGTTTGAAATGGTCTGCTGCATGGGTTAACTTTTCGTTTTTTGATTGATGAATAAACATCCTCTGCTTGATTTGATTGATTCCTTTACTTCGACTGTGCTCAGCACAAGCTAGCTCGGGTCTGGTGAATAAACTCCTACGGGTGTGATTAAGACCCGGTATTTTATATTTAGTTAGGTTTATTTTGATGGTCATAGCTTAACTCCCGTTTTACTTTCCATAGTTCATTTTCCTTTACCCATACATGGGTGAATTTAGCAATGTCTCCTTTTTGATATACCTTATTCTCGTTAAGAAATTCAAACCTATGTACGCCGTGCTGTATTGCCCCGTATAGCTCTCCGTTTTTGTATAAAGGAAAAACTTCTAAACTATTAGGAATCAAAATTCTTTTTGACGGCTGTGGTTCATTGGGCTTCCTATTGGAACAGTTTTCCTTCATTGGGTTTAAAAAGCTATCTCTACTTTCCGTAAGTCCGCCCTTGTCGTGGTAAAATTCAAAATCGGTAGTAAAGATTTCTTCAAGAAGGTCCGTATTGCAAGTATTAAAAGCTGCATTAAAGAGTACGCTATCTTTTTTGGACAATTCTTGGTATAAGTCTGAATCCGTAGCCATTTGCCCAGATACAATACTGGCAAAGAAGGCTACTATAATATATATGATGATTTTTAAAAGGTTCATTACTTTATGAATTTGATTGTTAACGGGTATTGAAACGTTTGTCCTTCATTTGTTTTAATGGTGGCTAGAATGGTGTATACAATATTTACTATAAATAATGCTCCCTGTGCTAAACCTGTAATCCCTAAAGGCCATATCCATGGACCAAAGAAATTATCGCTGTCCCAATGAAAGTTCATGGTGTTGTACTTATTTAGGTTAAAGAACCCAAAATTGTCAAAATCAAAAATATCCGGAAGTAAACCAATAAAAAATGGAACACTTATTATTCCAAGTATTATGGAGTAGAGCAGAAGGCTTATCTGAAAATTCAAAGCTTGTTTCCCATTGTAATCCACAAATTCATTCTCTTTCTTATTAGCGGTCCATAGTACTAATGGGAGTATAAAGTTCCCAAAAGGGATAAAGAATTTAGAAAACGTACTTGCATGTATGAGCGAAGCAAGATTTCTTTCGTGTTTTGTTAATGATTCTGTCATGGCTCGGTACTTATATTTTTGATTGATTTTTAGTTACTGGGCTTAAACTAATTATATAGATAACATAATAACTTCTTATGCAAATATATATCTAAAAGAAGGTACTATGCAACACATAGTACTAATAATTAACATAATATTAACATTTATAATTTCAATTATTAAAGTTAATATTGGCTGATAATGCTAGTGAATTCAATACTTTTGAGGAAAATACGTTCCAGATGGACATGACACCGAAAAAAATAAATACGTTCAACTTTTTTAAACTTCCAGCAGTTTGGTGGACCGGTATACGGGTAAAACAATTGGACGATTTGCAATGTTCGGCAACCGTAAAGCACCGTTGGATCAATCAAAATCCCTTTAGTTCCATGTTTTGGGCAGTACAGGGAATGGCCGCAGAATTAACAACTGGGGCACTTGTCATGAACGGGATACGCGAAAGCGGAAAAAAAATATCCATGTTGGTCCTAAACAACAAAGCTAATTTTTCGAAAAAAGCTACTGGGAGGATAACCTTTAGGTGTGCGGATGGGAATTTAATTAAAGAGGCATTGGACAAAACAATCGCTACGGGAGAAGGACAAACGATTTGGATGAAGTCAATTGGTTTGAATGAAGATGGGGTAGTGGTGTCTACGTTTAACTTCCAGTGGACAGTTCGTCTTAAAGAGTAACTAAATTTTAATAAGGATAATACGTTAAGAATCTGCTATAATTAATATGTATCAACTAATTTTGAAAAAAAAAATAAATAGCTGAACCAAATTGATATGAAAAAGATTTTAATTCCTTTTATACTTGTACTTTTTGTTAATTGTGGCTCTGACGACCCCACATCGGAGCCCACATTGGACTTTACTGCGGCAAACGAAAAAGAAATATTGGATTACATAAGTGCTCAAGGTTTAAACGCCCAAAAAAGTGATACCGGATTGTATTATGTGATTAATGAACCTGGATTTGGTAATAGCCCCACAGCGAGTTCCAATGTAACTGTTGCCTACAAAGGATACTTTACGAACGGAGCTGTTTTTGATGAAAGTAGTGCAGATGGGATTTCCTTTAATTTGAATCAAGTAATTGCGGGTTGGACAGAAGGCATTACGTATTTTAACGAAGGCGGTAGTGGCGTTCTATTAATTCCTTCTAGACTTGCCTATGGTAATAGAGGAACAATTGGAATACCCGGAGGTGCCGTACTGATTTTTGACATAGCGCTTATCAACATAAATTAAGTATAATGTGCGTATGCAGAAAGTAGTCCAATAGCTGAGGAAAAACTACATTAGCGATATCCAGAGCAATGGCATAACATGGTATTTTTACTACAGTAGTACTCGTAGTCCTGTTTTTTAGTAACTTTAGGAAAACTATAAATCAATTAAAACAATGGGTAAATTTGAAATTAAAACAGGAAGTTCCGGCAAAACAATGTTCAATCTTAAGGCCGGTAACGGACAAGTAATTTTAACCAGTCAGTCATACGCCAGCAAGGACGGATGCAAGAACGGAATAGAATCCGTACGCACTAATTCTCAGGATGATGCTCGTTTTGAGCGTAAAACGGCTAAGGATGGTAGTCCTTTTTTCACATTGAATTCCACTAATGGTCAAATCATTGGTAAAAGTGAAATGTATTCTTCTACTGATGCCATGGAAAATGGTATAGCTTCCGTAAAGAAAAATGCTCCTGATGCGAGTGTTGAGGATAACTCCTAATTCTCTTTTAAAAGTTTTAAAATCTCAATATTTTTATAAAATATATACAAGCAGCCTTTCGGGTTGCTTTTTTATATCGCCTTTGGGAAATATTGTAACAAAAACTAAGCCTTTGCTACTAATTTGTATCAACAAAAAACACTAAAATATGAACGCACACGAAATAGAATACGAGATTTACGGGGAAGAAATGCAATATGTAGAAATAGAGCTAGACCCACAAGAAGCTGTTGTTGCAGAGGCCGGAAGCTTTATGATGATGGAGCCGGATATAAAAATGGACACAATTTTTGGCGACGGTTCCAATCAGGACAGTAGTGTCCTGGGTAAGATTTTTTCAGCAGGGAAGCGAATGTTAACAGGCGAGAGCTTATTCATGACAGCCTTTTTGAATGTTGGTCAGGGCAAGAAAAAGGTCAGTTTTGCGTCGCCCTATCCCGGTAAAATATTGCCTATAGATTTATCCGAAAAAGGAGGGAAATTCATCTGTCAGAAAGATGCATTTTTGTGTGCAGCCAAAGGAGTCTCCGTGGGAATTGAATTCTCTAAAAAACTAGGTAGAGGTCTTTTTGGTGGAGAAGGTTTTATCATGCAAAAATTGGAAGGAGACGGTATGGCGTTCGTACATGCAGGAGGCACGATGGCCAAAAAGACGCTTGCTGCCGGAGAAGTTCTAAAGGTAGATACGGGTTGTATTGTTGGTTTTTCACAAACTGTGGATTATGATATTGAGTTTGTCGGTGGAATTAAGAACACCGTATTTGGCGGAGAAGGACTTTTCTTCGCAACCCTTAGAGGCCCAGGTACCGTTTATATTCAGTCCTTACCTTTCAGTCGTTTGGCCGGTAGGGTTTTAGCATCCATTCCTAGAGGAGGAAAAGACAAAGGCGAAGGTAGTATTTTAGGTACGCTAGGCGATATTGTTGGAGGAGACAGAAACTTTTAGGAGCATATAAAATTAAATAAAGTAATGGTCATAACCCTATACC
>JBARUM010000111.1:0-5494 GCA_049645725.1 Maribacter sp. | reverse complement strand
CTTTATGGGATGTTTAAAGGGAAGTACAATTTTAAGGTACTTACCTACGATTTGGAGTTCGAAGATTTGCCGGATGCTTTTGACGGCTACCAAATAACACAGATTTCAGATATTCATAGCGGTAGTTTTGATAATAGAAAAATGATAGAATATGGTGTAGGTCTCATTAATAAGCAAAAAAGCGATGCTATATTATTTACAGGGGATATGGTGAATAACAAAACCGATGAAATGAGACCATGGGCAGATCTATTCGCCACTTTAGAGGCCAAAGATGGTAAATTTTCAGTTCTTGGCAATCATGATTACGGGGATTATATCCCATGGGAAACAGAGGAGTTGAAAAGACAAAATCTTGAAGATTTAAAGGATTTGCAGAAAAAAATGGGTTTTGACCTTTTGTTGAACGAACACCGCTATTTGCAGAAGGGAAATGATAAAATAGCTTTGATAGGCGTAGAGAATTGGGGAAAGGGCGGTTTTAAAAAAGCGGGAGATTTAAGGAAAGCCTCCGCACAAATTGAATCTACGGATTTTAAGATTTTAATGAGCCATGATCCATCTCACTGGGAGGAGGAGGTAATAAATGATGAAAAGCACTTTCATCTTACCCTCAGCGGTCATACCCATGGTATGCAGTTTGGAATAGAAATTCCAGGTTGGATCAAATGGAGCCCCGTTAAATGGCGCTATAAATATTGGGCGGGTATTTATAAGGAAATGGGGCAATTTATTAATGTGAATCGTGGTTTTGGATTCTTGGGTTATCCAGGGAGGGTTGGTATTTGGCCAGAAATTACCGTGATTACCTTAAAAAAGAAATTGTTAACAGGACTTTAACCTAACCCTTGACCACAAAAACTGTGGTATCGTTAGTGTTTTAACAATTTTTACTACATTTGGCGAATAAAGAAAAGCCGATTATATGTCTAAATTTGGTGAACTTATAGATTTAAACGTTCCAGTACTTCTGGATTTCTACGCAGAATGGAACGAGCAGTCCACTGCCATGCACCCCGTGCTAAGAGATGTGGCCGCTGCACTTGGAGATAAGGGGAAGGTTATAAAAATTGATGTGGATAAGAACAAGGAGCTTTCGCAAGCCCTAAGAGTAAAAGGTTTACCTACATTAATGATTTATAAAAAGGGTGAAATGGTATGGCGCCAAAGTGGAGAACAAGATGCCAATACGCTCATAGGTATTCTAAACGAGTACGCTTAATTACGTATCCTAATTTCTATCTTCTTTAATTAATTGGAGAGGACAACTCTAAAGTATCTTCTATTGCATCAGTTCTAGTATTATCCAACTGAATTGTATCCGAAACCGAAATCGTATCCATCATATCAGGGTTATCGTCGAACTCTGGTTCCCGTACTTCCAAATCATCCTCATCTTTATAAAAATGCTGGAACTTATCTATATATTCATTGAAAATCAGCGTTTCCTTTTCTGCGATATCGCGATCATCATTTGCTATTAAAATATCAATATTTCTTCTGTACGCCTCCATGTCCGCAATAATGGCATCTATATTGGCGTACTGTTCGTCCAGACTACTACTTGCATAGTACTCTAGGCGCTCTTGGTATTTCCTTTTTAGTTTATTAAATAGATCACGGGCTTTTTGTGTTTCCCCTACTTTAAAATAACCATCTACAAAAGGTTCTACTAAGGAATAATACCCAAATAAATCTACGGGCATATTTGTCAAGGATATTTCAATAACCTCTTTTGCCTTATCGGTCTTATTCTCTTTTAGCAGGGCTTCCATCAAACGAGCAAGGTTGCCTCTATAGGAAACACTCTGGATTCGGGTTTGGGTATCGTGATAAATATCGGGACTTCCCGCATTTCCCCAATCCCACTTTTTTATAATATCATACATTAAATCGGTGTCAATCCTGCCCATATCAAATGAGTTAGGACGCTCCGTACGAATAGGAACCAACTTGTAGGCTAAGCCATCTAATTGTAAATAATCTTTCATCCATAAGTATTCGGCATCATCAAAACTTCCGCCGGAAAAATAAAGGGGTCTTTTCCAATCGTTATTGGCAAGGATATCCAGCATCATCATATTTTTTTTAGTGATTAAAACACTGGGGAGGTCAATATCAATATAATCCACAATAAGTGCAGAATCCTTTGCCTTTACCAAGCCACTTTCCAAAGCATTTTTCTTGTTAACGGGAACCCTTATTTTGTTGGTAGGATAATAAACGGTGTTCTGGATGTCCTCGGAATAGTTGCTTAGATCAGCATTGTTTTGTTCAAACAGATATTTTAGCTTGGTCCGTGGTTTATCACTATCTATCCAATCAATAAAATCTTTTATTGGCCATCTATTTTCCGTAATACCTTGGTGATAGAGCACGTCCCTGGAACCAAATCTATATTTCTCATGGCTAATCTGTGACGGAATGGGATCACTATCATAGGCCTTGTTCTTCATTTGATCTACGTACCAATCCGTTTCAAAAAGACTTGTACAGACAATACGCACATCCGTTCTATAATTTTCAATTTCCTGTGCATACCATAGTGGAAAGGTATCGTTATCACCAATAGTAAATAAGATTGCTCCTGCATCTTCTTGACAGGAGTCTAAATATGCTTTTGCCGACGCGTTGGCGGTAAAACGATTTGATCGATCATGGTCATCCCAATTCTGAACCGCCATTACCGTGGGAACTGCAAATAGGCAAATTATCACAACCGCCGGAGCAAGAATTTTTGGTGTAAGCCAATCTTTGAAACTATCATAAAGGCCATACACCCCAAGACCGATCCATAAGGCAAAAATATAGAAAGATCCTACTAGCGAATAGTCACGTTCCCTAGGTTGAAAAATATAGGGGTTCGTGTAAAATTGAATGGCAAGCCCTGTAAATAAGAAAAATACTAGCAGTACCCAGAACTGTTTAGGGTTCTTGGAAATTTGAAAAACAATTCCAATGATGCCCAATAATAGGGGTAAAAAGAAATAGGTGTTACGCCCTTTATTATTCTCAATGTCGCTAGGAAGGTTATTCTGGTTCCCTAGTCTCCAACTATCTATAAACCCAATGCCACTGAGCCAGTTTCCATTGTCATTATAGCGTCCTTGCACATCATTCTGCTTTCCGACAAAATTCCACATAAAATATCGCATGTACATATAGTTGAACTGAAACTCGAACATATATTTAACATTCTGCCAAACAGAGGGTGGTTTTACTTCAATGTAATCACTAAAACGTTTTAAGAAGCTTATGTATTGGTCAGCATCTATTTCACCATTTGCAAAACCACTTTTAACTTGATCCACAGCTTGGCGAAGTTCCTCATTGGATTGTGTCATCCTAAACTCCAAGGGGCCAAAATATTGCATATAATTTTCCGCATGTTGCGAACTCCACATCCGAGGTAATAATCCTTGGTGCTTTGGATTAGGTCCTTGGTCGGCATTTATATACTTGTTTACAATAATATATTTTCCTAATGTGTAATCCTTTTCATATTTAGGCTTTCCATCTCGATCCTCGCCGGCATCAGCGAACATGTTCGAATAGTAGGTGCCGTAAACCGGACTATCAACACCCGGATACTGCTCCCTATTGTAATAGGCCAATAAAGCTCGAGCATCTTCAGGGTTGTTTTCATTAATGACCACGTTGGCATTTGCACGTATGGGTAACATTAACCAAGAAGAAAACCCTAGAAAAAGAAACATTAAACACAAGACAATTGTATTTGCGATTTTATATTGATTCTTGCGCGTATAGTTAAGTCCAAAATAGAACGTCGCAATGAATAAAGCACCGATAATTATGGAGCCAGAATTAAAAGGCAACCCTATGCTATTGATAAAGAAAACTTCTCCCCAGCCAAATAATTGGAGTACGTAGGTCAAGGAAAATTTATAGACCAACATTAAGATGGCAACAACTAGAATGTTTGCCAATAGAAAGTTTTTTACTGTCGTTTTCTTGTAGGTCTTAAAATAGTATAGCAATCCTATGGAAGGTATGGCGAGAAAGCCCATAAACTGGATTCCAAAGGTTAATCCAACAACATAGGATATTAAAATCAACCATCTATTGCCCCGCGGATCTTCCAGGTTATCCGTCCATTTAAGTCCTAACCATAATAATAATGCCATGATTAAACTAGCTGTAGCGTAAACCTCCGTTTCGGCCGCATTGAACCAGAAACTGTCAGAATAGGTAAAGGCCAAAGAGCCTACGATACCACTGCCCAATACCGCAATGGCCTTACTATTGGTAAATTGTTCTTCGGTATCTATTAGTTTTCTGGTGATGTTGGTAATTGTCCAAAACATGAACAATATGGTAAATGCACTGGATACACCGGAAACTAAATTCACCATCATGGCCACCTTACTTGGTTCAAAAGCGAACATGGAGAAAAATGCTCCGATCATCTGCAATAGTGGTGCGCCGGGCGGGTGCCCAACCTGTAGTTTTGCGGCCGTAGCAATATATTCTCCGGCATCCCAAAAACTATTGGTTGGCTCAACCGTGATGTAATAAGTAATAAAGGCTATAAAAAATACGGTCCACCCTAGAATAGTGTCCCATTTCTGGAAGTTCTTTGAAAACATGCAACCTTGGTTAAAGCTATGTGGCGAATTTACTAATTAAAATATAGAACCGACTACAATTTTTATAAACCTTTAACAGCCAAGACTACTGGTATTTTAGATTATTGTGGCGAAAAATGTTTGTGCAAACCAAACTTTGTTTTAAATTTGCACGCTCGAATACTGAAGACACTTTTAGTATCTAGAGATTGGCCCATGGTGTAATTGGCAACACTCCGGTTTTTGGTACCGTCATTCAAGGTTCGAGTCCTTGTGGGCCAACATAATTAGAAATCCTGATACAATGGAGTATCAGGATTTTTTTGTTTTCTGTAGAGGGAAAGCGAATCATATGTCTTTTAAAAGCCATAATCCAATTTTTTTATGTGCAAACGTGTTATTGTTTTAATATCCATTAGTTTGTTTTCAATGTCACTTTTAAGCGGTCAGAAACGCTTAACGCGTATAACCTTTAAGGACGGAACTGTGGTAGATGGTTATGCCAAGTTTTTAGAAGAGGGGAAAGAAATAAAATTTTTCAGTGACAAGGAGAGCGAGCCGGTTGTTTATTCTTATGTGAATATTGAAAAAGTAGTGATGATGAAGGGGAATGCCAAAACTATATATTCCTATATACAGGTTATCAACCAAGGTACCTATAAATTAGCGGAGTTACTAAAAGAAGGAAAGGTAAATTTATATAAATTCTCTTATGAAGAGAAAGGTTGGACGACCACCTATGAAAACCCGGTAGGAACCACCTTTTCAATTTTCACACCAAACGGACCAATTACCATCAATAATGGGCCCATAGGAGGTTTTGTAAGCTCATTCTACAAAACTGTATTTAGGGATTTATGCGTAAAAAGGCAAGATGAGGAAATGGCCAGGTATTTCAAGGATGTTTC
>JBARUM010000110.1:0-1760 GCA_049645725.1 Maribacter sp. | reverse complement strand
GTGTATAACACCTTTTTCAAAGCTTCTCTTCCTTTATTTTCAGTTAGCGATTGATGAAGTCTATATTTAAAATTTCCTTTTTCAGTTTTAGGTGTTTTTGATTTTAGTTTATCTAAAACAAATATTCCTTTAGGTAAATTTGAGTAAACATATCTATTTGTAAGATGTCCAATAAACTGGGGTTTTCTTTTTATGTTCTTAGGTGTAAATGGAATATTCCAAAGTCTAAAAATTTCCCTATAAAATGAGAGTTGAAATTGTTGTTGATATTCTAGTATTTCATCAGAAACTAGAGCTTTTAATATAGTTTGAAGTTCTTTTTTCTCTCTATCGTATTGGTATCCTGTTGCCTCATCAATTAAAGCAATTAAACCAACTTTTGCGAAGCTTCTAATTAATATTTCGCATTGGTCCGCTATTATCTTCTGCCTTGGGGATAATTTAATATCCTTTCTTGCTTGCAGAAAAGCATCACATATATCAATTAAAATAGTTGCTTCGTATCCGTTTATTTTTTTATCTCCTTGGTAACATATTATTGGATTATAGTGGCCCTGTTCCTTTCCCTTGTAAATAAAGGGTTGTAGGGATTTTTGCCCTAAATATCGCTGTAATCTGGCCCCAGAAGTTTGACTATCTCCTTCCTTTGCTTCATCTACCATACTTAACGCCCTTTGCATTTCTCGACTAGACAGAACTCTTGTTCCATCCTCTAATACGAAACAATCAA
Source organism: Maribacter sp. (assembly GCA_049645725.1). GTDB lineage: Bacteria > Bacteroidota > Bacteroidia > Flavobacteriales > Flavobacteriaceae > Maribacter. The sequence continues at coordinate 1,030 of JBARUM010000110.1, read as the reverse complement.
TATCAATGCTGTTTAACTCTAAAGTCCCTTCGTATTTAACAACGTTCTCTTTTTTACCCATTAATCAATTCCTTATAAGTGATTCTATTCTCCGTGTTACTCAAAAATAAATTAAATCTCATTGCTTCGCTATGTTTTCTAGAGTTGTACCTGAAAGTAAATTCATCAACATACAACTGCAAGTGCTTTTTAGAAGTGAAATGATAGATTCCGAAAATACCACGTTTCAACAATGCCCAAAAGCTTTCTATCGTGTTAGTATGCACTCTACCTTTTACATACTGGTATTGACTATGCTTTACGACTTTGTGGTCGTACACACGTTTTAATCTAGCATAGGAACTATACTCATCCGTATAAAGTTTAGCGGATTCGTTAACGTTCTTTAATATCTCATAGGACAATGTTTCCATTGTGGTATTAGTAACGTGCTTAGCAACTAATTTACCGTCTCTTTCAACCATTCCTAAAACCGGTGCTTTATCATCGCTAGTACCTTTAACTTTCTTATTGGCGTGTCTGTTTTTGTTCTTACCACCTACAAAAGTTTCGTCCGCTTCAACTTCGTTATCTAGTTTGGTATCATTATCTAAACCAAAACATTGACGGATTCTAGACAACATGAACCAAGCGGATTTTTGGGTAATGTTCAAATCACGTCCTAACTGTAAAGATGAAATTCCTTTTTTATGTGAGGTAACCAACCAAATAGCAAGAAACCATTTTTGAAGGTCTATTTTAGTGTTATCAAAAATAGTATTGGTTTTTACATTGAAGTATTTACCAGTATTCTTACATTTATATTTGTTACCCTTACAGTTATATACTTTAGATTCAGCATCAAAAGGACTAATTACATTTCCGTTCCATCTTAAAGCTTCCAAATGGTCTATGCAGGATTGTTGGTCAGGGAAAGCTTTTACTAAGTCTAAAATTGAATTGAAATCTTGGTTGATCATAACTGTAATATTATACAGCTAAGATAATACTTTAATTACACTAAAACTAATTTGTTAGTGTAATTAAGTTC
>JBARUM010000109.1:0-1905 GCA_049645725.1 Maribacter sp. | reverse complement strand
ATGTTGCACAGAATGTACTTAAAAGCACCTCTTACGGTTTTGATTTTAATTACGGAAAATCTATTACCAACAAGTGGTATATGTACAGTTATATATCTATTTTTCACGAGGACGAGACCTTTTTAGCCTTGGAAAGTGATGCCTTCTCCGCTACTAATGAATTTGATGGTTTTTATGTAGACGTAACAAATTACCTTACGCTTTCGAAAGACGGTACTTTCAAAGGAGAATTGGGGCTCACTTATTTATCGGGATTTTTGCAAGGATCCTTTACCCAAGCGGAAACTACAAACCTAACCTTTGGATTACGCAAGTCTTTTTGGAATAGACGTGCAATTGTGAGCATTGCAACAAATGATATTTTAGGGAAGGCAAATGGCAGAATTACTTCTAGATACCTGAATCAGGATAATAATTATCTTGTCGTTCCCGAAACGCAATATGTGCGTTTTGGGTTTACGTACAATTTTGGAAATTTTAGGCTAGAGGATAATGAAAGGGGAATAGATAAAATTGAAAGAGATAGATTAAGCCCTGAATAAAAAATGAACTCTTATCCTACTGTACAAATTGTAAACTACTTTTATGTGTAGGATTATTCCGAATAACTTTACTATATTTAGGGCATACCTACGCAATGAATGAACAGGGAGCTTAAACTATTCTCAATTCTTGTGCTTTTGTTCTCCCTAGCATCCGCACAAGACTACAAGATATCAGGAAATATACTGGACGGAAACGGCGACCCACTTGTTTTTGCCAACGTACTATTGCAAACCATGGACTCAGTTCTAATTAAAGGAACTGCCACTGATGAAAACGGTATTTTTCAATTGGAGGGTCTTGAAAAAGGCAATTATCTTTTATTTGCAAGCTATATTGAAAATGTATCCGAAGTCCGTGCCATAGCCCTTACGTCTAATATGGATATTGGTTCGATAGTTATTTTAGAGAATGCACAGGAATTAGATGAGGTCGTTGTGGCCTATAAAAAACCTACCCTTGAACAAAAAGTGGATCGGTTGGTCTTTAATATTGAAAACACAGCGCTTTCCGATAGTGATATTTGGGACGTTCTAAAACGAACGCCTGGGGTAGTAGTAATAAAAGATGAATTGACGATTAAAGGAAGGTCCAATATTGGAGTCATGATTAACGGAAGATTAGTAAACATTCCACAGCGTGATATTATTAATTTACTCTCCGGTAGTTCGGCGAGTAATGTAGAAGCGATTGAGGTTATTACCAACCCACCTACTAAATACAGTGCCGAAGGAGGGCTCCTTATAGATATTAAGATGAAAAAGAATTTGATTGCTGGCTATAATGGATCCTTATATAACCGATACGTCCAAGGTGTTTTTCCAAAACATACGTTGGGCACTGACCATTTCTTTAAAGGGAAAAAAACAGATTTTTCTATAAACTATAGTTTTAGGAACGCCAAAAGTTTAAGTAGGTATACGGATATCACCAATTTCTTTGAAAATAACGAGATTACTGAAAAATGGACCGCTGAGCAGAGTGCCATAACAAGAAGAAAACAACATACCATAACCGCTTTTTTTGATTACGAACTTGATAAAAGAAATACTATAAGCCTATCTACTATAAACGCTTTAACCCCATCCGTTGATAGGTTTTATGATTCAGAAACTCTAATAACCGATACAGACGAAAGATTGGAAGCTAGCTTTATCACAACCAATACTTCGGACTATTTCCTTTATAATACATCCGTTTACTTTGACTGGGTGCATAAACTTAAAAAGAAGGGAGCTGAGGTTTCCTTCAATGTCCACTATACAAATTATGATTATGAACGTGCTCAAAATCTGGATACGGATTTTTTTGATGCTCAGGGAATGGTTACGGGAGATAATGATTTTACGACACGATCCGGGC
>JBARUM010000108.1:0-7550 GCA_049645725.1 Maribacter sp. | reverse complement strand
TTATATTTTATAACGAAAGCCCAATCTAAAGATTTGGGTTTCAAAAAAGTTTTCATAGGTAGCAGTAAACCCTTCATTGACAATTCGCTGTCGGATTCCGAATTTATTGAAGATGTCACTTGCCGATAATGTCAATTCTGCTTTATTCTGCCAAAGGGCTTTCTTGAGTCCGAAATCTATCGAGGAACGCGCCAGTTCCTCTCCTTGCGGAATATTCTTTTTGGAATAGTAAACTCCTGTAAGCTGAAGCGTAAACTCATTGGGCAACTCTAATGACGTTGTGGCTTTGCCAGTCCATGCGTTTGCTGTAGAAGAATCAATAATAAAGGGTCTTTCAAAAGGGAATAGTAAGATGCCTTCGTAATCATCTATTTTGTTAGAAAACCAGTTGAAATTTCCAGATACATGCCAATTACTAGTTAGGTCTTGACTGACCAGAAACTCTACACCCGTATTGCTAGCGCTACCTGTATTTTGATAGATACGGTTTACAATATCATAATCGGGATTAGAATCATCAATACTAAAAATGCGCATATACTGATCTTGTATAATTCTATGATAAACGGCAGAAAATAAGGAGCCGCCCTCCCAAGAGTATTTATGGGCAACTTCAAAAGCATCGGTAAACTGTGGACGCAGGTACGGATTGCCCACTTTTAACAATTCCGGGTCGTCGAATTTCGGAAAAATACGTAGTTCGGGCTCTCCAGGTCTATCAATACGACGGTTATAGAATACCGAAAACTTATTGTTATCCTTTATTTTATAAGTAAAGCGTACACTTGGAAAGAGTTCAAAATAGTCATAGGCATCGTTTTCGGGATAGTAGATATTAACAGGGTCAATATCATAAAAAACATCGGTGTGTTCAGCCCTAAGTCCTGCTTCTACATCGTAAGTTTCTTTTTCTAAAAGATAGTTAGCGTATCCCGCATATAGGTTTTCGCCCCAGTCCGAAAATGCTCCTACATCATCATAAAGAAGAGACTCATTTCCTGGTGTAATGGTATATTCCACAGGGAGTCTTCTTACCCGTAGCTTTGCACCTAACTCCAACCGCCCAGATGCCAGTGGGTGCACATAATCGGCGGAGACACTCGTGGTATTCTCGATCGCACGAATATTGGTCATGTCCTGACCAATGCGAACAGCAGAACTGTCGTTCAGGGAATAAGTTTCATCTTCTAGACCTTGAGTGTACTGGGCATTGGCCTGTAAGGTATGTCCTGCTTCTTTAAATTGATGTCTATAGTTTACTGCAGCATTAATATATCGGGTTACTTCCTCTTCTTGCCAAGTATAGAGGCGGTTTCTACTGTTACTATTTATGTCTATATATGATACTTGTGCCGTATCCACATGTTTTTCACGGTCATATAGGCCTGAAAAGGTAAAACTGTTTTGGTCATCCAGCTCGTAGTCGATACCTCCATTGATAATGGACCGGAACTGTTTTCTGTTTTCCGGAACTTGAGAATTAATAATCCTGCCGTCATCATAATTTCTCGTAGTAAATTCATTGTTCGGAAGTGCTTCCTGAAGAATGAATTCCGATTGTAAAAAGTAATTTATTTTTTCTTTTTTAGAGTTTAGGTTGATACTGGGAATGAGTTTTGGGATAACGGTAAAACTACCTAAATCCGTTGGCGTATCTTCTTTTCTTTTCCCCAAGGCGCCTAATCCAAAAGAAAGTCCAACGTTTCCGTTTAGTCCGGTTAGTTTCTCTTTCTTGTAAATGATATTAACGATACCAGCAAAACCATTAGCATCATACTTAGCGGAAGGATTATTGATAATCTCAATTTTCTCAATATTGGAAGCCGGAATGTTCGCTAATCCTTTTTGATTGCCAAAACCGGTGAGGCTACTCTGCTTGCCATCTATCAAAACCACGACCTTATCACTTCCTCTTAAAACGACCTTACCGTCTTGGTCAAATGTGACACCAGGAAGCGTTTTCATAGCATCCAAAACGGAGCCTCCGGATTGGGCTATGTTATTATTTAAATCAAAGGATTTTTTATTCAGGTCAGAATTTGTAGTGGCCTGCTCGCCTACGACCTCCACCCCTTCCAAACTTTCAGCACTTGGATCGAGAAGAATTTTCCCTAAATCAAAAATAGTGTTCAACCCACCTGAAATTAGGGTGCGTTCCATGGTTTCATAACCTAAATAAGAAAAGTACAAACGATATTTCCCGATAGGAAGCGCTAGAATTTCAAATCGCCCGTCTTCCTCGGTAATGGCACCTGTAATCAAGGTATTAGCTTCCAACTCATGCAATGCAACATTGGCGAACGAAAGCGGCTCTTGCGTTTCGTTATCAAGCAATTGACCACTAATTGTAATGGTTTTTTGGGACAGCAGTAATAATGGACAGAAAAGGACAACTAGCAGAAACGGAATCCGATGCATAAAATAGACGCTATTTTAACCAAATGTACATCTAAAATACAATCGATTTAAGATAATATAGGGTCTAGTTCAAAACAAGGGAAGCTAAGAATGCGTAGTAGGATATTTTTGGGGTTATTAGTATCTTTCTATTTTAACGATGATATGCAGTTACACCGATGTTTGGTCCTTTTCTTTCTGTTGAGTGTCAAGTGGTCCGTTGCTCAGCAGACGCTACGGCCCGGTAATTCGTTTCGAGCGAACGCCGTGGATGCCGAAAAGGTTTATCTTCAGTTGACCGGGGAGGCCTTTAACACATCGGAAGTAGTCTGGTTCAAAGCGATCGTGGCAAATGCCTATGACAACGCCCCTTCCAAGGTTAGCGGAGTACTGCACGTGGAGTTAATAGACCCCATGGACGAACAGATCGTAGACGATAAATTGCTGAAATTAGAAAATGGGATAGCCGAAAGCTTTTTTCAACTTCACGGCAATTATCCCGAAGGTAAATATTTGATACGGGCGTATACCGAATGGAACAAGAATTTTGGTGAGGATTTCATCTTTTCAACCTACATAGATGTCTTCCATTTCAAAAGACCGGAGGATAAAATCGACCCTGTTCGGGATATCACATTGACCAAAGACCTCGATACCGAAATGGTCACCGTTTCTTCCATGGTGTTTCCAAACGAATTGGACAGTTTGTATAAAGGTAGGACAATGCTTTATTTGAATTGGGAGGATGGAACGGATTCCATCGAAATCAAACAAAAAAGAGGTTTGCCGGTTCCTGTGGAATATACTGTTGCGAGCGATGTAAAAACCATTGCCTACCGCTTAAAAATGGAAGGCAAGAGCTATTCCAGATCCATTGTTTTGGATGAGAATTCAGGTTCTTTGGACTTTTTTCCAGAAGGCGGGGCATTGGTGAACGACCTAAAGAGCATTATTGGTTTTAAATATCTAAACTATAAAGGAAAAGGAGCTGAAATCGAAGGTGTCATAGTGGATCAGGAAGATAATGAACTGTCCACTTTCAAAAGCAACCCTCTGGGCATGGGCTCGATACAGCTACGACCGGAATCGGGCAAAAGCTATTTCGGGGTCGTTAGGTCAAAAGATGGTACCATTTATAGATACCCTATGCCAGTCGCCAAAGCTCAGGGTACGGTAATGCGGCTTATCTCCATGAAACAAAGTAAACTAATCGTTTTAAGGGCGAAACCTGCACTGAGCGATAGTATCTATCTAAAACTTTACCACCGAGGAAAAGATGTTTACATGGTAAAGGCATTGATGAAAAAGGGAATTTTCAACTATCCTTTCAACAAAGACAATTTGCCAAACGGACTTATAGGAGCCACGCTATACGATTCAAAACACCGACCTGTTGCCGAACGTCATTTTTACAACCACAGGCCCGAAGAAAACCTAGAGATAAAGGTAGAAATGGACAAAAAAGAATATGAGGTCAGAGATAGTGTGTCCGTTAGCATCCGTTCAACAAAAGGAAAACGGTCTACACCGTCCTCCATATCCCTCATGGCAGTAAGCAAGGACTATTATGAACAAACGAACCGTAGTCTTGGCGATATCGTTTCCTATTTTAGGCTGCAATCCGATATCAGGGGTGAAATCGAGAAGCCATCTTACTACTTTGAGCACGAAGACCGTCTGAAGGACCTGGACTATTTAATGCTCACCCAGGGCTGGACGAACTACAAGTACGATAAGCCCACAAAACCTAAAATCGTTCCACCCGAAAAGGGGCTTAAACTCGCTGGGTATGTCGGCGGCGTGCAGAACATGAAAAAGACCAAGCGTTCTCAAAATGAGACCTTCAGCGTATCATTGATGACCTTTGGTGAAAAAGTCAATACCTACTATCAGGAAATAGACGGCACGGGATATTTTGACTTTGACCTCGAAGAAAGTTACGGGGATGGAAAGAAATTCGTCGTAAAGCCCAATTCCTCCGATCAAAAGAGTACGGATTTCAAGGTCCGGACGGTTCAAAGAAAGATTCCTGAGATCGCCTATAGGAGAGAAGTAGTTATCGCCCCCGTGGACAGTATTATAGAACGATCGGTAAATGAACGGATTGTTAAGGATATAGCTTTGGACCCCTATCTGCTGCCCAATACGATTGAATTGGACGAGGCTGTAGTTAGTGATTACGAACTGACCCCGCAAAGGGAAGCCATGAAAAAACTACATGGCCTGCCGGATGTCGTGGTCGACAACAAGGAACTGTTGGCCAAAAAAGAGAACTGGACCAGCAGCCTTTTTTCTTGGTTATTGTACAACTACCCGCAGGATCTTTGGGTTAGAAGGGTCGGTGGTGCAAATAGTTTTCTATTGGCCAGCGTACGTGGAGCTAATTTCACGTATATCGTTATCGATGGTCAACCCATATGGAGGGGGTTTTATAGAATATTTCCCGACATTCCCCTAAGGGCCGTCAAAAGTGTAGAGATCCTGAAAACCGCGGGGAATGCCAATCGTTACTATTGTGACGTATTTCCCAGAATCTGCGGTACTACGAACCCACCACTTTCTGCTGCAATATTGGCCATCTATACCTACGCGGGGAAGGGTCTTTCCGGGGCTTTTCCCGGAGGTACCGATCTAGTGCTGGATTCCACCCCGGAGTTTTCCCCGACAAGGGAGTTCTATAGTCCGTCCTATGATGGGCCGGATGCCGATTCCAGCACACCCGACTTGCGAACGGTACTACATTGGGAACCCAACGTGATCACCGATACTTATGGAAATGCCACGGTGAAGTTTTTTAACGGTGACATTGCCGGAAAGGTTTTGGTTATATGTGAAGGCATTTCTATAGCTGGTGAGGGACTGGGCCGTACCGAAACAGCTTATGATATTATTGAATAGAAGTAATTCTTGTCGCTACTAAATTTTAGCGGACTACATAGAACGATTATAATTTCAACTAATGATGAAAGGAGCTTTAAGAAGCCTAGTCCATTCCTTCATTCCGTTGCCGTCTTGTAAATAGCATCCAAAAGACTACCTTCTTCCTTGGTATCGTTGCCCAACTCCCAGAACATGATACCCCCCAGACCTTTTTCCATGGCATATTTTGTTTTTTCCGCAACGGAAACGGTATCATCATAAGATACTAGTAAACTATCCGTAGCATTATACATGAATGGCGCTTTTACCTGTTCGTCCCAATAGCGAACGAAAGTGCTGTCCGGCTCGTAATTGTCCCTAATTTCATGATAGGCGTACCAACCAATATGCATCCCGCCGCTGCGCTGATACAGTCCATTATTATCAGGCGCAACCCCCTTCCATACCCTGCCATAAAAAGCGGCACCTATAACGATTTGTTTTGGGTCTACGTTTTGTGCTATTAGGAAATCCACTATTTTATGGGTTGACCGTGGATGTGGGTCAGGCGTACGACCTTGTTGGTACAAGCTATCCAAATAGCTTTGAAACGGAGTCCCTTTAATATCTTCATTCTTTACCGCGCCTAAAGCGGTATGGTGACCCGTATATTCCGATACGCCAGAAACCAAATCGTAAGTCATCACATTGGTGTAATCGGCATATTTCATGACTTCATTGATTTCTATGTAGTCATAATACCGTTTCCAACCAGCAGATGCAAAAGTTAGGGTTTTCGGAGTATCAAAAGTGTCCAGCATCTCTCGAAGTCCCTTCATCAAAGCGGTAAAATTTTTGGTATCGACATCTCTGGCCATAGTACCGGCACCAGATATACCAGGATATTCCCAATCCATATCCAAACCATCTAGCTTATATTTTGCAATGAAAGCTGAAGCGCTTGTAATGAATTTTGTACGACCTTCCGGGGTTAGCGCCATATCCGAAAAACCATCGGCTCCCCATCCACCGCAGGCAATCATAACCTTTAAATCTGGATTGCGCTTTTTTTGTTGTACCAGTGCTTCCAATTTTGGACCGGCATCAGCTGGGTTACGGAGTTTCATTTCCCCATCTATGACATTGGTAAAGGAAAATATGATATGTGTTAGTTTCTCTACTGGAATCGTTTCGGGTTGGTAGTTGGGCTCGGGCACGTAATAAGCCATAACTACGGTTTCCCCAGCAATTGAACTGGAGTGCGTTTGGGTTTCCTGTTTTTCAGTGGTGGGTTTACAAGAAACAAGGCATAAAAGCAATATAATTTGATAGCGCACAAGGTTTTTGATCTTCATCTTTTTTATTTGTAATTGGGTAGTGGTAAATATAAAAAAATAGCCCTCAATTAACTAGCGGGGTGAATCGTTACCAAAAAATGTATAGACAAAAAAAACCATTGCACTACTGCAATGGCCTTTTTCTTCTTTCTCATATTATATTCTTACTCGGGCATAATTACCGTATCCAGAGCGTGAATTATTCCGTTGGATGCAGCTACGTCTGCTATAACTACGGTAGAAGTACCACCTTTGGCATCGGTTAAAATAACATTACCTTCTTTTAAACTTAAATCAATGCTTTCACCCTGTACGGTCGTTACCGTAAACGTACCATCATTACTATTTATGGCTTCTATTACCGCTGCAGCTTCAAATTTCCCGGAAACTACATGATAGGTCAATATTCCTGTCAGCGCATCCTTACTTTCTGGCTCCAATAAGCTTGCTACTGTACCTTCTGGTAATTTGGCAAAAGCTTCGTTGGTTGGTGCAAAAACAGTAAATGGACCTTCTCCGCTTAGTGTTTCCACAAGGTCGGCAGCTTTTACGGCGGCGACTAGGGTGGTGAAGGAATCATTCCCAGCGGCGACCGCAACAATATTAGGCCCTACTTCTTCCATTACTTCAGCTTCGACCTCCATAACGTCTTCGGTCATTTCCTCTTTAACTTCTTTTTTCTTTTCACCGCAGGAAGATAATATAAGACCTGAAATGGCAATCATACTTAGAATTCTAAATGTTTTCATGTGTTTTTTCAATTTTGATTCCATCAAAGATACAGGTTATTTTATATTGTTTAAGTTATTTAACATAAGATTAAACAAAAATGAAAATGGGTTATAGCGTGAAATGTGTAATTTGCAACGCTATTGTTTTGCTATTAACCTTTTTATTTGAGGGATAATAATTCCTCTCGGTAGAAACCTATCCAAACTATTATGAACACCACCTACT
>JBARUM010000107.1:0-1981 GCA_049645725.1 Maribacter sp. | reverse complement strand
AAGTTGCTCAGAACATTATTCGCACTATATGCTACTTTTAAAGCATGATGCCCCGAACGACCAATAATATCAATATTTTCTATTTCGCCATATGCAGAATTGGTTAATAAAATACCATTATCACTGTGTTCTATGGTAATATTATCACACCAATAATTAAAGGTATTTCTAAATCCTAAAGCATTGTATCCTGGTTCAGAAAAATGATCTGGTCTAGGTATTTCAAAAAATTGTATTCGGATGTTTTCAATACCTACATTAGTGACTGCATTTCTAAATTTTTTAATTCGTAAATTCCACGATGGTTTTAAATTTAGTCGTAATGGTTCCCTTAGTGTAACTCTGTTGCCCTCTATTTTTTCAATAGTATGGAACATACTTCCACCATCCGCTGACAGCCAAGGTCTAATTGGTTCTGGCCAATTTTGAGTTTGATTGTTAAAATACTCATGCCACAATTCTCCATTAGTCTCATTATCACCATCTGCTGAAATTTCAATAATATCCCATTGATTCAATTCGCTGGCATCCTCAACAACGATTACCTTATCAGTTCTAAGCGCTTGTTCTGTGATTATGGTAACATTAGAACGGTTACGACCATTAAACTCTATTACGTGTCCGCCATCACCAGCCCCATAAGAGCTCTCTCTAGACCCATTGATATCAGTTGCAGAATTTGGTAGATAAAAAACAGTGCCATTTGGACCATCACCAACTCCCCTAATTACAATGTTACTCCGTTCTATACTTAACCAATCATCTATTATATATCTACCGGCAGGAAAAAATATTACACTATTGTCAGGTGCAGACTTAATTATATTATCAATAGCTGCTATATCACTAAGACCATCGTTAGTTATAACGCCTTGATCTAATACATTAATTATATTGGTGAAATCAGACTTTGTAGCATTCCCTCCACCGTATCCTGCATATGAAAAATCTGAAAGTCTTCCGCGTGTATCCCAAAGTTCGCCATTAGCTCCCCAAAGTTGTGAGGTTGTTTTTATTTGTGCTTGTAAAATATTATTCATCATTATACATGACAGAATAATTATACATTGTAATTTTCTATTCAATTTATTTCCCTTTTTCATCAGGTACCCTAAATAAAGAATACCTTTTTAAAATTTTATATGAGTTTTCTATCTTTCCATTACTTTGTTTTAAAGTTCCACACCTGACCAATGGTCGTTGCGCCGTTACTATCTTTTGCCGCCACTTTAAAATAGTAGCTGCTCCCCGCTATTAAGTTACTTGCGGTGTACGCGGTTGCTGTTTGGTTTTCCGAAACTATTGTTGTTGGATCACTATTTGTGTCTAAATACACATCATAGGTCAAAGTGTCATTATCGGCATCGCTGGCCGACCATTTTAAGGTAGTTGTGGTACCGTCTATTTCAGTATCCAAGGCCGGTGCTATTAAGTCCGGTGAGAACGGTAAATGATTGGAGACCCCGTCCCCCTCAGTAAGGAACTGGCTTACGGATGAGTAACCACTTTCCGCCAGCTCACTATCAATAGCCTTTACCCGCCAATGATAGGCGTTACCTTTCGGCAGGGAAATCACTTTTGAATTTGTGATACTGGTTTCGTCAAAGGCCAAACTTGTAAAGGAACTGTTCTCTGATAGCTCCACCTTATAGGTTAACGGATTGCCTTCCAAGTCTGTAGAGGAATCCCATTGAAAATTTACAGCGTTGTCTATACAAAGGGTATTGTTTAGTGGAAAAACTTGGTTTGGTACAGAAGGAGCCGTGTTCGTTTCAGGATTAGGTCCTCCATCTGAATCTTTACTACTACATGCTACGACTAATAATCCTAAACTAATCGCTAAATATACATTGGTTTTTCTCATCTTAATTCTTTATTAATTTCATTATTACGGGACTTTCGTTACTGACTTTAACAAAGTATATACCACTTGACCTGTCCTCTATGTCCAAAAGTACTTTTCCGTTTATAACGGGATAGT